>JBIOER010000001.1:0-38037 GCA_044446225.1 Rickettsiales bacterium
CTCCTTAACGGCGCGCTAGATTTCAAATTATACCATCTCTTAAGTCATCAATTGTGGTTGCTGTAGACTATAAAACATATACAGGGGAATCTTTGTTTACCTGCAGCGGCAGGTATCCAGGTTTTGGGCGGGTTGCAAGGCTTACCCACGCCTGCTAGATGAGCTGAAAAACTATTTGCGAGTAGCCAAGAAGGCAAATCCTCAAGTTTTGTCATGTACTTTAATATTACTTTAATATTTATCTGCTATACTCCACGTTTTAAATTGTGAGGAATTGATGAAAATCAAGGTTGATTTTGAAGGATTATATGATTGCTTAAAAGGAGAAGGACTTAAAGGTAACTTCAAAGAAGTAGTCAGAATGTTAAATGGCGTTCGTTCGTGGGGTCTAGACGACACTGATGATTTCGATCAAAATGACTTTCTTTACATCAAGAAAATCCACGACCTCTCTTTTAATTTACTGTCTACCGTTGCCAGCGGTAACTGCAGCAAGAATGAAACATTAACGCACTGGGAAATGACGTTTGCACTTGCGGTTAGCAAAACCTCACCCGTGCTGGATGAAAAAGCACTATTTGAAAGCGTGAACCACTGCAAATATGATTTGACGAGAAAAATTCTTAAACAACTTCCCCTCGATGGCAACCCAGCCATTAATGAGGTCTACACCATTTTGGAAGCGCGGATGAAAAAAATTCGTCTTGCCCTATATATATTGGCAGTAGTTCCAAATGGAACAGCTCTAAGCAACAAGTTGTACGAGCATCTTGATAAAGTAGAAGCCGTGTTTAAAAACACGCATACAGAAGCGGTTAATTCATCGCCCACACAGGTTAGAACAACTTTTATTCCAAAAGAAAAAGTGCATTTTTCAAATGTAGTAACTGCCTCTATTTTTTATGAGTCAGGTTTACCATTTAATATTACAGACAGTTTGCGCCCGGATATTTCCGAAATGCCGGCTCATCCTGGATACGTTTACACTTCAAGGTATCATTGCACTAGTAATCAAATTATCAAAAGCGACCCCACGTTGTATAGTAGAGCTAACAAAAATTACTGGGTAGAAAAGGCCACTAAAAAACTTTTTGACGAACTTCCCTTTCGAGAAATATAGCAACCTTTTAAGAATGATAGCAAATTCAGTTTTTAAATTGGCCTTAAAAGGGTAAACCAATGAAGCCGTCGGATCTTGTCACTACAGGCCCCTTTTATGTAAAGGTGGGCGCCATATTACTAGCCCAATGGGTCTAGTGAGGGACAGCACCCTGATGTAGTTTTGTAGGCCCCGATGATCATAAGTCCTTGCTCGCGCTCCCGAGCTTACCCTGCAACATTATACCGTGTTTATGCCAACAAGGCAATCAGTTGATTTTATTCGCAGCGTGGAGCACCTGAAGGATCCCCGCTACAGCAGCATAGGCCTCAAAAGGAATGTAGTCGTCGACCTCAAGGATCGATAGAATTGCCGTCAGATCTTCGTCTTTAACAATTGATATGTTGTTTTTTTCAGCGATTTTGATGATTTGCTCAGCGACGGTCCCTTGCCCCTTAGCGGCGATTTTCGGCGCAGGGTTCTCCCGCTTATACTTAAGCGCCACCGCAATTATTTTTTTTAGCTTAACCTGCCGATCATTCACGTTCATCTATCCATGTACTTTGTATAGCTTCTAAGATCTTTTCATTGCAGCGTTTAGGATCATCATTAAAGCCATCCAGGCCAAGTACCCAAGCTTGCAAATCAGTAAACCTTAGATTTACTATGTCTATATCAGGATATTTTTCTTCTAACGCAATTGCAATATCTATAACATCAGTCCAGCGCATTTCCGCCCTTTATTTCCTTAAACAAATGTTTCACTATCTTATCTATACCGTCGGTAGTCGCACCAGAGCACGTAAAAACCTTGTTTTTACAAACTTTTTTAAGCGCTTTCAATTTCGCTTTAAGCTCGTCCTCACTTAGTAAATCCGTCTTGTTTAAACAAACGATTTCAAGCTTATCTTTAAGCTTAGCACTGAAGGTTTCCAACTCTTTACGAATAAGTGTATAGCTGGCAGCAACGTCACTATTACCATCGATAAGGTGGAGAAGAATTTTGCACCGCTCAATGTGCTTAAGGAATTTATCCCCCAAACCGTGCCCTTCACTCGCCCCTTCAATTAGTCCAGGCAGATCTGCAATCACTAAGTCCTGATGACCAAGTAGCACGACGCCAAGTTGCGGTTTAATGGTAGTAAACGGGTAATCGGCAATTTTGGGTTTTGCTGAAGACACAATCGATAAGAACGTTGATTTGCCAGCGTTAGGCAGCCCAACCAATCCCACATCCGACAATAATTTTAGCTTCAACCATACCCACAGCTCATCGCCAGGATATCCAGGAGTTGCCCGGCGTGGCGCTTGATTAACCGAGCTTTTATAGTTGATATTACCACGCCCGCCATTGCCACCACGCGCCATAAGGTACTCTTTGCGCGGATCATCGACGTCAAATAACAATGTTTGACCGTCTTCGGAGAAAATCTGCGTGCCCACCGGGACGATGATGTACATATCCTCGCCTGAGGCTCCAGTGCAATTGCGACCTCTGCCGCCAACGCCTTTATCCGCTTTAAAATGCTGTTTATAACGAAAATCAATTAACGTGTTGAGGTTAGGATCGGCCTTAAAAATGATGTTACCGCCCCTGCCTCCGTTGCCGCCATCTGGGCCACCTTGCTCCACAAACTTCTCCCGGTGGAAGCTGATACAGCCTTTCCCGCCGTCGCCAGCTTTTAGATAAATCTTTGCCTCATCAATAAAGTGCATACACCCTCAAAACGGCTATTATAGCAGAGTTTATTTAAAATAATAGGAATTAGTCGTTATAGGCATCACCCGTACGATTTACGACTGGGCGCTTGCCTTTTTCAACTTCAAAATTGCCTTGGGAACAACTAGTGAGTGCAAAAGCTAGGAAAAATGCTAGTATAAATCTACGTACCATGGATACCTCGTATGGATAAAATATATAGCAAATTACTTACTCTAATCAAGCCAAAAAATTACAGCTTAAAGGATTACTTCTTTACCAGCGAGTCCGTTGCTGAAGGCCATCCAGACAAAGTGTGCGATCAAATATCGGACTTAATTCTTGATGAATATCTTGCCAATGATCCCACCGCCAGAGTAGCGGTAGAGACATTAGCTGCACCCAATAACTTAGTCATTGCTGGGGAGATCAAGTCCGTCTATAAGCCCGAGGCAGGTAGGATCGAGCAGCTCGCGCGGGAACACGTCCAATCTTTGGGGTACGACCAGAACCCCTTCCACTTTCAAAATATCAATATTCAAAATCTACTGCATGAACAGTCGCCTGAAATAGCTATGGGTGTAGATGGCAGCCATGGCAAAGAGGAGGGAGCCGGTGATCAAGGAATTATGTTTGGCTATGCTTGCCATGAAACCGAGGAGCTGATGCCCGCCCCAATTTTATACGCCCACCGGCTGATTAGAAGCCTAATGGAGGCCGTAAAAGCTAAAAAACTGGTTGGCTTAGGCCCGGATGGCAAATGTCAGATTACCTTGGAATATGGCGCTAATAAGCTGCCCTTTAGGGCCGATACGGTGGTAGTTTCAATTCAGCACTCTCCCCATATCTCTTTAGAAGAGGTGCGCGATATGATTACTCCCTATGTGCTGGAAGTACTCCCCAGCGGCTGGTTCACCGATGCGACCAAGCTCTATGTGAACCCCACAGGAGCGTTTACAATTGGCGGGCCAAATAGCGATACTGGGCTCACTGGCAGAAAAATCATCGTTGATACTTACGGCGGTGCAGCTCCCCATGGCGGAGGAGCATTTTCTGGCAAAGACCCCTCCAAAGTAGATCGCTCCGCAGCTTACGCCGCGCGCTATATTGCCAAAAACATTGTTGCAGCAGGATTTGCCGACAAATGCCTAATTCAAATCTCTTATGCCATTGGCATGGCGCATCCCCTATCGATTTATGTCAACACTTTCCGCACTGCCATAGTTAAGGAAGAGCGCCTTGTTAAAGTGGTTTCCAAAGCAATGGACTTGACTCCCAGAGGGATTCGCAATCATTTAAAACTCGACCGAGCCATCTATTTACCAACTGCGACCTACGGACATTTCGGCCGTCAACCCACCCCCAAAGGGCATTTTTCGTGGGAAAAAATCGACCTCATCGACTCGATTAAGTCTTTGATTAGAACTGTGTAGTCGGCCTCTATAGAGCGATCCCGCAGTGGGATGTTTATAACTCTATATGACAATAATTTATTTTTTGCTGTTAATTATGTATTGATGTAGTTTGATTCCATATGATATGCAAGGGGGTGTTTAGTGGTCGTTGGCAAGTACGTTGAAGACAATAAAAATGAAAATATTGTTAAGCTAATAAAAAGTAGAATTGAAAATTTAAGACCTAAATTATTAGATCTTACGCGTCGCAACCCACTATTATCAGTTAAATATTCTGACAGATCCAATTCTTACATAAGGGTTGTAGATGAGGTTCTGAGTGCTTTATTTGCTAGATTGAGCTCCGGAGAAATAAAAATTGTTCCTTTGCCGGCTCTAGAAGAAGATCCAAAAGATGAATTATCGCGAGAATTTTTGGACGCCTTAGCAGAGGCAAGGCTTACTGATCTACTGTACTTAAAGGCGTTAGATGAAATTAATCAAGATGACAAAGATTCAGCAAATTTATTATCCCTTACTGATCGCGGCTTGAAAGACCGGCTAAGAGAGCAGTTGACTATGCCACCTAGACAAACCAAAGCTAATACTTCAGTACAGCAGCATGCTTTGAACCATAAAATCAACCCCAGTTATGATCTTTTAAAGATACCTGAGGGAGATCATCATAATGACGAAGAAATTCAAACACTTTTGCTTCCTGATCTGCTGGAAAGAAGAGTTAATGCTCTGTACACCAAAGAGAAAACATGGGTAGATGAAACTGGAATTAGCGTTCTCCATGCAGCCTTTGGTTTCTTAGAGTGGCAAGAAAACAATACATCCCAACCATCTTACGCTCCACTTATTCTACTACCTGTTGTGTTAGAAAAAAAACGCTCTTCTTCTGGCCAAGTATTCTTATTAAATGGCAGTGAAGATGCCCCTCTGGGAAATACAGTTCTAGCTGAAAAATTGCGGCTTGAGTTTAATATTATCATTCCTGAATATACTTCTGAGCAGCCTATAGATGAATATTTAGAGTTAATAGCTAAGCAAATTCCCAAAAGCTTACCTTGGAAGGTGCGACCATGGGTAACAATAGGAGTATTTCCTTCGGCTCGTTTAGCCATGTATTACGATTTAAATACAAAATTAAGCACTAGCTGGGATTTTGCTAGTCATCCAGTTATTTCAGCTCTGCTTGGAGGTTCTGAAACAGGAAACGATAACACCCCATTTGGAGATGAATATGAGGTAGACGACCCTGAAATTGAAGCCAAAGTTCCATTATTAGTGACCGATGCAGATTCTTCTCAGTTTAGTGTTATTGCCGATATATCCGACGGCAAGAATTTAGCTGTTGAAGGCCCCCCTGGCACGGGTAAATCTCAAACAATTGTAAATACAATAGCCGCCATGTTGGCTAAAGGTAAGAAAATTCTATTTGTAGCGGAAAAAGTAGCCGCTCTTGAAGTGGTTAGGACAAGACTTGAAGCGTTTAGCTTGGGGGAATATATTTTATCTTTGCAGGCGACACGCTCATCTAAAACTCAGGTTATAGCTTCAATTCGCGAACGCATAGAAATGGAGTCCTGTACAGAACCAAAGGAGTTAGAAAACAAAATTTCTCAATTTAAGAAAGCTCGCCAAGAGATTAAATCATATATTGATGTATTGAAAACGCCCTTTTTAGAGACAGGGCTTAACACGTATCAAATTCTAGGCCGCAGCATTAACTTAAGAAAAAGTACCGATTCACTTCCTAACTCTCTAAAGAATTATAGTTTCTCAGACTTACAAATCATGACTACAGCTAAAGTAGATGAAATTATTTCAATTTGCCAAAACCTTGAACAAGCTTGGTTAGACACCAAACAACATCCTGATTGGTGGAAGGGAATAACCGTTACCAATTTAGCCCCATTTATAACATCTGACATATTAAAACAAGTAAATGAAGCTGCTATCACTTATACCAAATTAGTTGCTATTAGAGAGACGCTTCATGCGTTTGGGATTGATAAGGAAAAGCAGATAGAAAAATTAACAATATTTGGCTTAGGGATAAGTAGCCTGCTAGGTACTGTCAAAAGCAATCATGTGCCATTAGCGCTCACATGTAATTCTCAAGAGGTGATTAAACGAGTTCAATCATTTGTTGATGCAGCAAGTAAATTACAAGAGGAACGTGAGGAACTAGAAACGCATATTATAAATATATTTGAACCAGGTGTTTTAGAAAACGTTACTCGAATCACAGAACTTGTAGTTCGTTATAATATAGGCGATATAGCTGATGTAACTCTAGACAAATTAATTGATGAAAGATTAGTCCATATTTCAAAGCTTACAGAGGCAATATCTTTTTTATATAGCGCATCATTTATTTCACCAGCTTTTCGTCAGCTGCCGATTAAAAGCATTCTTGCTGCCTGTGAATTAGTAAGAAAATTACCCAGAGACGCCCTAATGCTGCGAAGTAAAGAGTTAATGACTTCTGATTCTAAAATCATCATAGAAAAAGCAAAAAAACGAACTGAGAATTTATGCTTACAACAAGCGAGTCTGATAAATAAATTTCAACTTACACCTCTACCCGATCAAAATCTATTGATGCACCACCTAGGTATACTTGCGAACTCAAATATATTTTCTTTCTTCACACCGAGTTATCATAAAGCTAAAAAATTTTATATCGGGCTCTCTAAGAACGTCACTTTTAACAAGGAGACTGCAATATCAGGGTTGAAGGAGTTCCATAAGTGGCTATCTGACACTAACGAATTATTCTCAGATAAAAACATGCTAAATATTCTTGGTTTGAGATTTAACAAATTAGAAACGAACTTTGAACCATATATCGAGCTATTTAATTATTTCGCTGAAATCGACCGAAGTTTTTCAGAACTAGAAGCTATGCCTCTTAAAGAGTTTTTGCGTTTAGGTGATAATGATAGCCTGCTTTCACTGCCTCAACCCCCTATAGATCATCCTGTGAGATTATTCCAAAGCGATACTTTAGCATCTGTTGAAGAACAGCTTAGGAAATTCGAAGATGAGTTACTTCAGGTTAAAGCTGCTATAGAAGATATTAAAAAGGCAACTAAGCATTTCCATAAAAACGAAGGGTGGAACTCCGATAAGCTTCTGAAGATTTCTAACCAATTAGAAAAATTCCTAACTGAATATAATAAACACTCAACTGATCAGGAGTTAGAAAAGCTCAGTGGTATCAAATTTGATGAAGTACTTTCTAAAAAACGAGATATAGAGAATTCATTACAACTAGCCATTTTTGCCTTAGGATTAGATAAGGATTTGAAAAGTGCTCTGATACAGACTCTGCAACATGATGAACTTGATAAACTTACGTCTCTTTCAGATTCAATTATAGTCGTTGATACTGCAGCTAATGAGTCATTAGATAAAATAGCAATACTGACTGGACTAGATATTAAGACCTGGTTGCTTGGTACTCATGCCGAAAATGCACATCATCTTAGCCAAGCGGCAAATGACAAACAAGGACTTATATCTTATGCACGTTTAAATGGTTTAATAGGTGAGTTTTCTGAAAAAGGCCATATTCATTTTATAAAAGAACTTTTGGAAAATTATGATTTACCGATGGATGTATCCAACGCTTTTATGGCAGTATATACCCAAGCATTGGCACGCGAAGTATATAAGCAATTTAATGCTGTTTTGTCCAGGTTTGATGGGGTGAAGCTATCCTCTTTACGCAGACAACTTGCTGATCTAGACAAGCAAATAATTCATCTATCAAGAGAACGCTTGCGAGCACAGTTATACCACAGTGCAAACCCGCCCCGTGGCAAGGGTATTGGCAAGAAAAGTGAGCTTACAGAAATGGCGCTTCTAAAAAATGAAACTGCTAAAAAACAGCGCTACACTCCTGTAAGGGATCTAACGGAAAGAGCTGGTAAGTCCTTAATTGAATTAAAGCCTTGCTGGATGATGTCTCCATTAGCTGTCGCCCAATATATTCCTCAAGGAACAATTACATTTGATTTAGCAATAATTGATGAAGCTTCTCAGATGACACCAGAGAATGCAATTGGCGCGCTAATTCGTGCAAAACAAGTAATGGTTGTGGGAGATACTAATCAGTTGCCACCTACTGATTTTTTTAGAAAAGTTTTAGAAGATGAGGAGGCGGATGAGGATGAGGCAGTTACGGAGGAGTCAATTCTTGAGATGGCTAATGCAACATTTAAACCCGCAAGAAGATTGCGCTGGCATTATCGCTCTCTTCACTCGGGCCTAATAGCTTTTTCAAACATGCATGTTTATGAAAACGATTTGGTTATATTCCCTTCAGCATCTGAAAATCATTCTTACATGGGCGTTCACTACAAGCTTGTTGAGAATGGGCTCTACTCTTCTGGGACAAACCCAGTTGAAGCAAAAGCTATGGTTGATGCAGCTATAGATTTTATGATTAATCACTCAGACTTATCTTTGGGGATCGTAACCTTAAATCAAAAGCAAAGAGATTTACTACTAGATGAAATGAATTATGCGTTTGAGCATAATAGCCAGGCTGTAAAATACAAAGAGCGATGGGAGAGAGAAAAATATGGCTTAGAACCGTTTTTTATCAAGAATTTAGAAAACGTTCAAGGGGATGAGCGAGACGTTATATTTATTGGCACAGTTTATGGCGCGGAAAAACCAGGAGCTCCTGTGATGCAGAGATTTGGCCCAATAAATGGGGTCGCCGGCAAAAGAAGGTTAAATGTACTTTTCTCTAGAGCGAAAAGGCGCATAGTGACTTTTTCTTCGATGCGGGCTACTGATATTAAAGCTGAGCAAGATAGCAATCCTGGCGTCTATATGCTGAAATGCTGGTTAGAGTATAGCGCTAGCAAAATGATAGAGAGGGGCACTGCAATAGAGAGGGAGCCTGATTCTGATTTTGAGCGGCATGTGATTCAGCAGATTAAATCAATTGGCTTTGAGGCAATTCCTCAAATTGGTGTCTCAGGCTATTTTATTGATATAGGAGTCCGTCACCCTTCATGGCCTCATGGCTTTATTATGGGTGTTGAATGTGATGGGGCAGCATATCACTCATCCAAATCTGCTCGTGATAGAGACAGGTTGCGACAGGAAGTTCTAGAGGGACGCGGGTGGTATTTATACCGAATTTGGTCAACTGATTGGTTTGAAGATCCCGCACGAGAAACACAAAAGCTTAAAAGAGTGATTGAAGAACGGTTGAAGCAGATGAAAATGCAGATTGGCTAAAGCTATAAGCGACAATTTTCTCTTATCTTTTGGCTCAATTTTCTGGAGCTATATCAATTTTTCGACTACTAAAGCAAAATTTTTATGGGCATAGTCAACTTAACACTAATGTCTCAACCAGCAAGCATAACCGCAGACATTTGACAGCCGAATATCGCTTTCTTTTCATGCGTGCTTCTGCGGAAGCTGAAGTACTTTTCAGGCTGCGAATACGTGTCCTCACCTACGTCAGAAATGTTAAGCAATCCCGAAGTTGCAAGCCTTCGCGCGCAATAACCGGGAAGGTCAAACATGTAACGACCCTCATTGACTGAATCGATAAAAAGACTAGCGTTGGCAGGAGATTGGTCTAAAAACTGATCGCGAAAGTTTGCATCCACTTCGTATGATTTTTGGCCAATTGTTGGGCCAATCGTCGCGTGAATGTTCTTTTTGTCCG
Source organism: Rickettsiales bacterium (assembly GCA_044446225.1). Classification (GTDB taxonomy): domain Bacteria; phylum Pseudomonadota; class Alphaproteobacteria; order Rickettsiales; family Midichloriaceae; genus JBIOER01. The sequence goes on from JBIOER010000001.1 coordinate 9,903, forward strand.
CTCCCAACACTACCATTGCCGCAATAGTATTTTCAATAATCCCGGCAATCGCTCCTTTCCAACCCGCATGGCACGCACCAATTACTTTGGCGTGATTGTCCTCAAATACTATCGGGCAACAGTCCCCTGTAATAACTCCCAGCACAATATTTGGTAAAGTTGTAACTAGACCATCAGCTTCTATTTCATCGGTTATCATATCCGCCGCAGTAATATGCACCACCTTATTAGTGTGGTTTTGATCAAGGTGTTTTACTGGCAATCGCTGATCGCCAAAATGCGCGGCCACTATCCGTAAGTTTTGCTGGTAGTCTTCAAAATTATCGCCCAATCCTTTCTTTCTCATAAAGGCTAAACTTGCGTACTCACCTTTGCTCACGCCGCCATTTCTAGTAAAGAAGTTTTTCTTAATTTGCATATAAACCATTTTACCAGAGATTATACTATCTCTTCTTCTCATTTTCAATCACAGCTTTTTTGGCCTCTTCTTCTAACTCTCTCTTCACTTTGTCAAGCTGTTGAAGCGCACTACCACTAGTGCTAATGTGCGACTCATCTCCCTCCATCATCGCGCTTCCTGCCTGAGCAATCCCTTGTGCAGTTTTAGTCACCGTATCCAGCCCAGATTTCTTCAACGCATCATAGCCAGTTCCAATAAAGTTCACCCGCTTCATCGCGGTCGCGAAACGTCCGCCAGATGCATAATCTGCAGTGTGAGAACCTAAATCAGCGGCTGCAGATACCGTTCCTCTAGCCTGATATGCCGAATCAATTAAAGCTTTATACGCACCACTTGCCATACCTGATACCGGCCTAAATTGCGATTTGCTTAACGCATCAATGATTGGTGGAATTTCCGTCATCACCATTTCAAAGATGAGGGAAACAATTAGAAATCCTACGACATTGGCAACATTTATCGTGCTTTCCAAAGCTCCTAAGTCGTACGGATACCAAAAATTAAAATCCCAAAAATTGAATACATTAGGGGCCGGTGCAAAGAATGAGAATATGTATTCCCAGCATACTTGGTAAGAGAATAGGTTTTCAATTTGATTTAATAGCAAAGTTACCATTAGCGCCAATAACGCATTGACGGATATAATCATCATACCGCTGGCAATTAACAGATTCATCCAATTCTCAAATAGTTTTTTGGTGAATTGGAAAAGTATCATAATGATAAATAGAGGAGCAATCACAATCAGCAGCGCGAGCAACATAATTGATGTCAGGTAAATCAACAAAGCTCTTAACATCCCTAAGAAAATCAACCCCATACACACCCAAAAAATTGGTATGAGATAAAAATACTTTGTAAACAATAGCCCAATAACTTTGGCGTTGAGCTGAGTCGAAATTAACAGATTTAAAATCACATCAAATACCGCCAACGCATTAGAATTCGGTGGCAATGCAAATAGTGGTGAATTAGGATCACCACCATAAAAAAGTGTGGCGTTAAGAATAACCGTTCCAATATACTGCGCTCCAGGACCAACGAAACTAAAAAGGTACGTATTAAAAAAAGTAAAGCTGCTGGGCGATATCACTATTAGGACAATAGAAATTTTAAAGAGCCGAGTAATAAGCTCCCCTTGGGTAATATTTAGGTTACCCATCATAAACATAAGCGCAGTCATCACTATATATAGAAGCACTGTTGCTCTAACTATATTTATAAAACCAAACTGCTGAGTGATGTTCACATATAGAGCTTGCGTTACGCTTTCTAGCTGTGATTGGAAAGCCTCCACCGTACGTTCAATCATTCCCATTCCAGTATAGGAACCCGAGGTTATGGTAATATTATACCCTCCAGTATTATCTTGATAATACGAATCAAGGATTTTAAAATATAATATTCCCTGAGGCACATATGGCTGGCCAGACGCATCTGTATCCGTGATGCAAGTAAAGCCAGTTGCCCCAGCAGATTGGTCTACATAACATTGTTGGGTAGATGCTATTTGAGCAGAGCACGTCCCATCCGCGTTCTGTGTGAGAGGCACGTTAAATGTTCTAAAATCTATAGACGGTGGAAACATTGAGGTCTGTGCATTTGCGTTGGGGTCAGCAAACGTTCCATTGTTGTTTAGCGCAATTAATCCGTACAAACCGTATCCATTACAAGGATTTGAGCAAGCCGCACCTAGCTGAGCATTTGATGCGCAACCTGCTGAAATTTTACACGGAAGATTGGTCAAATTAGTACCACCAACATTTAAAGTTAGCCCCTGACCGGACATACACGCCGAATTGTTCGCCAGAGGATCCGAGTTAGGTTGGCAAGCTTGAAATATACATTCTTTGTAGGAGCTAATTGAATCTGAAGTGGTAGTGCCGGAAGTCAACTGCTGTATACTAGACTCCGAAAAAATTTGTAAAGGCGCCCATGCACCGGAAACAGTAAGTGTTAGTACGTTTCGCAGTGGCGTGCAGTTTGTTGCACCACTTGGGCAAACCTGAGTTTGTCCGGCACCATAGGTATGGATATTGGTGTTCAGCCACTTTACTACCTGACTTTGAAAAGGGGTACTCTGCATTAAAGAATTTGTCGGCATCTGGTTCGGATTAGAACATACTGTGACCGATCCAACATAGCCAAAAGCGTCTGACGCAATACAGTTATTTGAATCAGCTGGCGTACAGCTGGTTGGACTGACAGCGTAACTTACTACAGGCCAACTAGATAACAATAGTACTAATAATATTTTCTTTAACATCACGGTTTCAGGTTCCTCGCTTTTCTCTTATCTTGTGCATTTTTCTCCCACTTACCTTCTGTCGCTTGAGATATAAACATAGAGTCTTTCATCGCCCGAGAATGCTGCTGGACCTCTTTGGATCTGCCAGTAACAAAGCCGGCGGTATCAGATAGTCCGGTTAGTGGTTTTGCATAGCTACTGATATTACCAAAAGCACCTAAGTCAACACCACTGTTAAACCCAAATCCAATCAGTTGGTTAGTAAGTGAAATCATAAACGGAACAAAAACGTACATTGCTTGTGAAATAATCAAAAGATAGAAAACTGAAGCATAGGTGAATAATGGACCAACTATAGCTCCATCTGTCCCCACTGGCAAATGCAGTGAATACAAAGTTTGGAACAGCGAGAGCACACATAAATTTATTATCGGTGGGACATATAGTTTTATATAGCACGCATTGCAAACAGTAAACCCTAATACTATTTCTAAGCCCAAGAGTAATAAAGACGCAAACATACCAACTGCCAAAACTATGAACACCGGTTGCAAAGCAACCGTAACCAATTGCTCGAGCCAACTAATAAATAACTTGCGCGTATAATCAAACAACGCAAAAGAAATAAATATCGGCGCCAGCAACAATAAGAACCCCATAATAACTAGAGACATCGTGTAGATAAGCATCGCCTTGAATATCGTGTAAGCGTAGGTGACACCTGAAATAAATATCGCAATCGCGATAAAATACCCCATGTAAGTGGAAACGCAAAGCGCCAGGAGTTTTATCCAAGTAACCTTTGAAAAGATCATTGTTAACGGCGCAGCAAAGACATTAAAGACCATATCCGGCGTAGCTAGAATTGCTGCTTCCTGAGTCGAACTAACATTAAACTGGGTGTAATTTACCATTTTGGCCATTAAATCCACCCCTCCTTGTATATAAAACGAGAATAAATAGGTGTTAAAAAATGCCCAACTATTGGGCGAAAGCAATGCTATGACTATACCAATAAAGAAGATTCTCTTTAAGCCATCTTTTTGTGTAATCTGTGCGATACCCATGACATAACTAAGACCGGTAAACGCAATGTATAAAGTCAAAAGCGCTCTTACTATTTTCATAAAGTTACTATCGGCAACCAGCGAATTAAACAAATTCTGTACCACTCCAGGATTAGTGCCACTACCATAGAAATAAGTTCTTACCACGCCAATTTCTGTTGTAATTGGGGTAAATAAATTACTACCTTGTGCCGGGAGCTTTGTAACTTGGAGCGTATATGCACCTCCTTGATTACCAATTCCATAGATATTTTTTACATTCGCCACACTTGAAGCGCAAATAGGATCAAGTGGGTTACATGTAGGCAGCACATTGCCAGGAGTAGTGAGCGGCGCATTAACCCTCATAAAAACTACGCCGGCACTTTGCGCCGTAACTTGAGCAACATTCTGTAACTGCTGGGTGCTTATGTCTATCCAATCGGAAGCTTTAGGAACAGCACCAGGAGCAGCAATTGCATATTGCAAAAATTCCCCATTATAATATGGGCATCCGTATCGAGTAATTGATACTATCGCCCCACCTAAATTATCCGCCCAATTAGTTGCAGGACCAAGATCGTAATGGGTAATACCTAGTCGAGTAAAATTACTTGGCGCAAACCCATTTAATATCCCAGCGAATGTAACACTTTTTTTACCAATCACATCACAAGTATTGGAAGGGTCATATTCAGTTGCAGCCGTTCCGTTCAAGCCATTCCACGTAATACTTGCATTAGCCGCTTGAGCTGCTTGAATAGTAACAACTGCGTCAGTGTTACAAACTGTTGTACCTTGAGAGTTTTTAAATGGAGATCCATTCACCTCAATGGTTGGAAATTGCAATTGATCTCCCGGCAAATAAGACTGTGAATTATTATAGGATGAAAGATTACCCCAAATGCTATAATTAGCTGGGTAAATTATTAACCTGGGATCTTGAGTTCCGTAAGGTGGAGAAGATGGTATCGGAGTATATGGAGCGCTAATTAAATCCGTCACATAACTAATACTAAGAAAATCTCCATCTTTAACATCGATACTAGTATCAGTGGGCAAATAATTTCTCGCACTCCAAGACCCGCTACTAGAGTTCATCGCGTGCCATGAATTATTACCTGACCAAGCAGCGTTATTTTCACCTGCAAAAACTGGATAGATAGTAACGCTATTATAGCCGCATGTATAAATAACTCCTTGACCTACCCCGCTAACGCTATTGCTACTAAAATTATTAAAGGTAAGCGAATCCCCTACTGCTACTGAAAGTGATGTCTCATAGGCATTATAAACAGCGGCTGATGAATTGGTGGGGTCTGTAGAGCATGCAATTTGTATCGGCCCTGGTGAATTAGCAGTTGTGACTGACCCACCTGAAGAACCTATATTAATGCTGCTTGGGTTGTAAAGCTGCCCCTGCTCACAAGCTCTGGTACAAGCCGAAATAATTGGCGCATTAAGTTCAAAACCCGCTGTTACTCCTGAAAGCCTAGAGTACTGTCCACACTCGTTGGTACAAATTTGCGTACACTGCTTACCTACTGGACCAATGTTGAAACTATCTTGATCTAGATCCCCCAGCTGATAACCGTAAATGCATTCTGTATATAAGCCAATCGGAGAATACTGAGTGCCACCCGATTGCGCTGCCGCTACCATTTGCGCTTGCGCTTGCGAAGCAAAAAACACCGCTAATACCAATACACCAGTGATAAGGATTTTCTTCATCACCCCCTCACCATATTAGCAGCAGCTTTACCTGCCGTAGCGGCAGCACTAGCGGCAGTACTAGCAGCCACTTTAGTAGCTGAAATCGCTGAAGATGCAGTAGCCGATGAGCCAGCACCCAACATGCCACCGAAGCTTGAACTAATATTTCCCAAATCTTTCACACCAACTAACTGCGACATAAACGTTATTATTTTATCTAAAAATAAGTAGAAAAGAAATGCAAACAACATTATCTGTAACATCGGCAGCCACAAGGCGTTTGCCGCCGTGTTGATTAAATAAGGCACTGAAAATAAGCCCCCTATGTCTAAATATGCTATAAAGCTAGTCGTTAAATTTGATACGGCAGTGGTACAAGGATTGACAAAATTTGTGCCACCTACGCTATACAATGATGAAACGGTGCAAAACATTGAATTGCTGCCTTGGCATATGGTCGACAATTGGTTAAGCGCCCCAGTATCGTTAAGCTTGAGACTCGAAAGGCTCATACTGCCATAGTAAATAGCATCAAATGTTGAAAGCATCAGCGTAATAAAAGCAAAAAGTAGTCCTGGCAATAGTATATATCCCAGCAACATTCTACACCACTCATTAAACATTTGCTTGGTCGGTTCAAATAACCAGAGAACAAAAAATATTGGCGATATAAAGACCATTATAGTAATTGCAAACAACACCAGGATAAACACATTGGTATATCTAAAGAAAGTGATCAAGATAAACATCGTGTAAATTATACAACAAACTCCAAAAATTATCCCTGTACCTCCGCTCCATAAAGACGCCAGGGGCATCCAAATGGCAAACATGCCGGTAATAGAAAAATTACAAGTACCAAAATTCAAATAGTTGGCAATTTTACAATCAATTAAATCCCATACCGTTACCAGTATATTAGTGTTAGGTGTTCCTATAGTTACGGTTGGCACCAGCGGTGAAGCTGCCGGGATTTGTTGATCGGTAAAGATATTGGCATTGTTATATTCATACTGACAGAATTGGAATGGATCGTTAATGTTTTGCGCTTGCACAAACAGACTGACAATTTCTTGGCTTGCTGCAATTAATGCTGGATACATACCCGATGGCTGCCCTGCGACTGTGTTATACCATGCGTTGCCAAGCGTGAAGTAACTTACGATACCAAACTTAACTGCATACATTATCCATTCGTGGCGTTTTGGCGGCTCAGCCGAAGTAATAATTTTCATCCCTACTAACGCTATGTATAGTGTAAGCGCGGCTAAAATAGCTTGCTTTAAATTCTGCTGAATATTTTCAAAGAAGGTGGTGGTTTGACCAGTCATCGGTTGCATGAAAATTTTGTTTAGCATGTCTTCAATGCACCCGACGATGGTTGAAGTGAAATGCATGTCACTTAACAAAAACTTTACAACTGGAGCATTGGGCGATTTAAAAGAATTACCCAGCGATGCTAAATCTGTTCGCGGCTGTGTAATATATATACAACGCGTATTTTGCACAAATGCTAATAAGAATGGATCAATAGCTACTATACTTGTTGGAGCAGCAACTGTGGTGCAACCTAAGAGTACTGGAAGCAATGTAAATGGTTGCGCAGCACACAATTGAATTTGTCCATTCGCAGGATCTTGCCGGTAATAAGCATAAGCATCTATCGCCCCCCAAGGACCATTGGCATGCACATATTCGCCGGGATATAGAGTGATATCGGCATACCTATTAAACTCACACGTCTTCGGTGCCGTCGGATAAGCACTACTTATCTGGAGATTAGTTAAGATTGAACCTATAAACTGCGTTCCGGCGAGCATATCCCTTAGATATTGCGACATATACCCTATTTCAATCGTCGCGACATTACACTCCAAATAGCCCTGTAAGCCCGTAGCCGTACTCCCGCACCAGCCTTGGCTAGCATTATTACCTGTAGTGCTTGCCGCACCAGGATTACTTGTCGCCTGAGTGGCAGCGAGCGCAACCATATTCTGGCATGGCTCAGTATTAGCTCCCATATAGCCCCAAGTATAACCGAAATATGAACTTGTTTGATCAACTTCTGCTCCCCACCACCCACTAGTTTGATAAGTGGGATCCCAACCTGGATCGCAGTGGAAAATCCATGGCACAGTATTACTGGTCAGTACATTGGTATTAAGGTTGCAAGTTGAATTAGACAAGGTTCCGTAGGTTAAGGTGCCATTAGAATTACAGCACGCTGATCCATCCCCTTGTATATACCCCAAATATTTACTGACGCGCTCTGCGGCCGTATAGGCAAAAGCACCGCTGCAATAATCTACCATTGTTGCATATTCAGCAGCAGCATAAACCACTGCACCAATACCAAATGTAAATGCTCCGATTAAACCAGCTGCCATCGCATTATCAATTTGAACCAATACAATCTCAGGCACCAACATACCTGTGTAGTTAACGTTGGCGTTAGCTCCTTTTCCTAACGTTGGTGGAATACTGGTGTTATTAAAGTCTAGGTAGTTGGCAATTTTGCCCGTAGTAAAACAGTTGTCGTAACCGCTATTGGTGCCCAAATGATTTTGCTCATATTGCAACAGCGAATTCGTAGATCCTGTGGAAGTTGCCGCATCAGAGTTATTAGCGTAAGCAAACAACAGGCAAATCCCTACTACCAGATAAACAAAAGGATATTTCTGTTTATACGCTTGCTTCACTATACCTTCCTCCCAATATAACTTGCTGCTGCACCTACAGCTTGCCCGGTGCCCCTCATCGTCATCCCTGCGCTTTGCATGCCCATTTTTGTTCCCAGTTTAGCCCCACCCTTAGCTGCTGTCGCAGCTGCCTTAGGCGCTGCCATGATAGCTCCAATACCTTTACTCATTGAACCTACATTTGAGACGCTAGTTAATATGCTCATAAACTCGGTGATTTTGTCTAAGAATAGATAGAACAGGAATGAAAACAACATCAACTTCAACATCTCCATCCACAATAAGTTAGTAACACTTTGATTAAGAACTCTTATACTGAATAACTTACCTATTGGCTGCTTGGTCGTTATATTGTCAATGAGCATGCCAATTGGCGTGGCACAAGTGTTGACAAAGTTGTTGTGCACGCTTTGAATCGCACAGTATATCGAATCCACACCCTTACAAAGTTGGGCGAGTTGTCCGGATGCCCCACTAACTGAAGTCAAGCTAGCATAATCTACCACTCCAGTGGTAGCACCTGCTGGAATGTTAAGATAGCCATAAAATATTGAATCAAAAGTCGCCAGCATAATGGCAACGAAAGCAAATAGGAGCCCGGGCATTAATATGTATCCCAAAATCATTTGCGCCCATTTTTGGAACATCTGCTTGGTCGGCTCAAACAACCAAAAGGCAAAGAATAAAGGTGATAGCAATACTAATAGCGTGATGGTAAACATCGCCAGAATAAATATGTGCGTGTACCTTACAACTGTAATCAAAGTAAAGAACACATATATTAATGTTGATATAGCAAATACTGCACCGAATGCTCCGCTAAATAATGCCGCAAAAGGCAGCCAAACTCCAAGCATTCCCGATACGGAATAATTGCATGACCCAAGATTCAAATAATTAATTAGTTTGCAATCAACCAGGTCCCATACCGTTACAACCACACCTTGTGCTCCAATTGTATTGGTCAATGTCCCTGCTGAAGAATATATCCGATCTGCAAATATATCGTTTCCTTGATAGAGATAAGAGCAAAACTGTAATGGGTCATTTACATTTTGTGCTTCCATAAACAAACTCGCCATCTCTTGGCTAGCGCTGATAAGCCCTGGATACAACCCAGTCACCACTCCTGCATTAACACTATACCACCCTTGACCAACGGCAAAATAGATTACTACTGCAAATTTCACCGCATACATTACCCACTCATGGCGCTTGGGCGGCTCAGGCGAACTCATTATTTTAATACCAATTAATGCTATAGCTAGCGTCATCGCAGCCATTAGCATCTGATTTAAATTCTGCTGAATTTCTTGAAAGAATGGCGTTGGTCCAAACCCGGTAGGGTTTACGAACAACTGCAACAACATATCTTGAATACAACCAACTACAGTCGACGTTAAATGCATTTCACTTTTTAAAAATTTCGCAACCGGGTGGAAAGCACCGGCGGTCTGGCTCAGGGAATTGCCTAAAGACTGGAGATCCGTTCTTTCGCTCATTAGATATTCACACCGGGTATTCGCAACAAAGGTGAGAAGATACGCATCAATATTTGCAATATCTCGCGGCGGCGCAATACTCGTACATCCTAGTATTACCGGCATTAAGGTAAGGGGGTTAGCGGCGCAAAGTTGCGTGTTCCCAGACGTCGGGTCAATTCGGTAATAAGCATAAGCGGCTATTGGCCCGCAAGTTCCTCCACCAACTACTAAATCTCCTGGGTGGAGAACTACATCCGAGTATTGGCTAAACTCACATAATTTTGGAGGAGCCGTCCCAGTCGCCGTTGTAATAGAACCTAGGTCAATACCCTTAAGACCAGCCGCCAAACTGTCCAAACCCACCCTCAGTGTTTGTGAATAATAACCAATCTCAATAGTTGCCGTGTTACATTCTAAGTAACCTAACAACCCTTTATCAGGCGCTCCCGAGCAAGACGCAAAACTTGAAGCATTACTATAACAGCCGCCGTATTGAGGCTCACCTGCATAAGCGCTATATTGCATCATGGTTTGGCAATACTCAGAATTTTCTCCCATATAGCCCCAAGTAAATCCTATTAGTGACGCATTATTGGTCATAGCGCCCCAATTTGCACCACCAACCACTACCCCTGCACCTCCTGTATAGCTAGTTCCCACACCAATTGCTGCACCGCCACCCCCACTATCACCGCCACCAGCAGAGCCACCACCCCCTGCACTACTGCTGCCGCCAGTTGTACCACTTGCAGAACCTGAGCCACTCGCACTTCCAGATGCAGAGCTTCCGTCAACAGAAATGTTTCCACTTGCAGAGCCACCAGCACCTACACCTGCGCTTTCTCCACCACCCTGAAATGTTGGATCCCACGCAGGATTGCAGTGCCCGATCCAAGGCACATCGGTATCTCCAAGCAGAGGTACCGAAGTAGCAGCATTTACATATTGCACCCCACCAATATTTTGACAAGTACCGCCATTACCTTGGAGCAACCCTAAATATTTATTTACACGTTCGGAAGCGGAATAGGCGAACGAACCGCTACAATAGTCCACCATTGCTGCATACTCAGCGGCAAGGTAGAGCGGCATTACAACCACGAGCACTGACTGCGCAACTATCGCGGCCACTGCGCTTGCAACTGCAGGAGCGGCTGTTACAGCTTGATTAGCTCCAATTGTTCCCGATAACGCAGTATTGTTAAAATCGGAAATTACAGCAATTTTATTGGTCGAGAAACAATCATCATAGCCTGCACCTATCCCGCCTAAGTGAGCTTGTTCATAAGTTTTCAAAGAGTTCGCAGTAGCCGCATAGACGTCACTACTATACGCGCATATTGATAACAAAACTGCAAAGATAAGGCGGATCATTGCTCTTGCATCTCCTGAACTTTTTTATGGAAAATTGGAATCCACACATTGGGATCTTCGCCATGCGTTTTGCGGATTTCATCAAGCACACCCACTGTATCTGCTCTACCGGAAAGAATGCTGATTACGTCTGACATACCTCTTAAATCAACCCGCGCAATGACCGAGTCGTTCCCTTGTTTAACCAAGAAGAACCTGGTGCTGGGATCGGTACTCTTAATCAAGTCGAACTCTCTTTGGCTAAGCATAAAAGTTGTCCTATAAACACTGGTTGCCTTAAGATTGGGCAAGAAAATTTGCGTTGCTGTTTGTTGGATTAATGTATCACTGATGGAGCTTTTACTCGCATCCTCCACACTTTGGGTAGCGAAGATAACAAAGGTATTTAACTTTCTTAATACCTTTAACCAATCTTTGATTTTTGGTGCAAATATTGGATTATCAATCAGCGCCCATGCTTCGTCGAGTACGATCATCGTTGGCGTCCCATCCAACGAAATGTTAATTTTATGGAAGATGTAAGACAATACTGGCCCAAGTGCGGCGCTATCCTTTAAAAGCTCTGCCATCTCAAATCCAAAAATATTTGAGTTACCGAAATCGATAACATCTTTCTCATTATCGAATACTTTGCCATGCGAACCTTTACCAACCCACATACCAATTCTTCCCGCCAAGCTGCCCGGTCCACCTAGACCCAAGAATGGCGCAATATTGCTTAACCGGCGATCTTTAGGATCTAACTTGTAGTTACCACTTAGCGCGTTTGATAAGTAATGTACATCCTCAGATGATACCGTTTCACCGTTGGTACTCACTAATTGCTTTAACCAATCCATTAAGAATGTGCGGTTCTCACCAGTGTCCTCAAGAGTTAACGGATTGAATCCGCAAACCGAGCCCGGATCGATCAAAGTATAGCTACCACCCAGTGCTCTGATGAAAATTTCTGCGCCGCGATCTTTATCAAAGAAGAAAAGGCGGCATTTATATTTTTGTGCTTGGGCGCATAAAAAGTTCATTAGCACGGTTTTACCAGCACCGGTTGGTCCGATGATCGTCGTATGTCCGACATCACGCACGTGAAAATTAAAATAAAAAGGCGTTCCAGAAGTGGTATCAAGAACTGTTACAGCATCACCCCAGTGATTATTTTTTTGTTTTCCTACTGGGTAATTATGAAAAGAATTAAGCGAAGCTAAATTCAAAGTATTGATGGTTGATTTTCTGACAATGAATTCATTATTTCCAGGAACCTGAGCCCAAAATGCCGGCTCCATATTAACCTTCTCGCGTACCGCAACCCCACCGGTATTTGTAAGTTCAACTGCAATTATTGATAATACGTTCTCCAGCGTTTTTGGATCTTCAGCCATACATAACGCAGTTAGGTGGTGAAGCCCAAAACCAATTCCTCCGCTCATTGCCATATCAAGCGCGACGTTAATTTCTTCAATTTGCGATACCGCCTTATCACCCGCCTGAATCATTCGATTTTGCTGTAACTGCATCTGGCCAATTGCCCGCTGCCGATTCGCAAAAGTAAAGGACTGGGAAATTATAAATTCGAAAGGCAGCTGTAGTAAAGAATCTAGCATGCTTACCCAAGTTTTAGGGCCGTATTCTTTTATACTGACAACTCCGGCATACTTTGACTCACCCGTAGGCAACTTAACTTCGATTGACCGTTTGCCAAAATACAACCGATGCGAAGAAATTTGACTAGAAAGGTTACTGGTTGAAAGTGGGAATTTGGATATCTCTCCGCAGTTAACAATCCTACCTAAGTATTCAGCAATTTGAGAATACGCTACGCCATTCTCGCTTTCTACACCCAACTCCTCCGGGCTGTAATCTTTAAGTGAATTGATTACCCGACTTGCACCTTCCTCAAGCTCTTCGAGAGCTTCTCGCATACTTAATTCGTAATCTGAGTTTTGATTGTTCTTACTTATCATGCTAATGATTGTATCCAACCCGGACATGATATTGAGATTTTTTGCTTTTTTGATAAGCGAAATATAAAGTTCATTAACATAGGCATCCACATTCCTATGCTTATCTACCCATTTTTTATCCAAGTACAAAGCAAAGCCTTCTGGCATATCCACACTAGCATAATCATCCGGATAAATTTTTTGCTTACGTCGCATGATATTAAACGAAAAACTAATATCGGAAGTTGCCATCCCCTTATAGAGTAAGTTCCTAATATTTTTACGCGCATCCAAATCTTCATCATCAGCAGTTTCAAATGAAAAGCCGCCAATACGAATTACTTTCATCAAACGGTTGCCCGTCAATAAAACGGTGTTTTCATTCCAATGCGAGATGTACGGCAAAAAGCCTGCCTGCTTATATTCTCGCTTGGCAACCTTCTCTCGATTTGCAAATGTTCTAAGTAACTTTAACATTTATACCTAATAGGGGTCATATGAGTTAGCCCCGTGAAATATTTTATTAGCCGATCTATTGCACAGCTGATTTCTAATCATAAACAACTCTATAAACAGCGGTTCTTTTGAGCAAAGATAATATCCAAAAAAATGGATTGGAACCCCTAGAGCAAGATATGAGAATTTACTCGTCATAATATAGGCAATAAAGCATGCCATGGTATTGATCATGAAATAAGGCATACTAACCCCAAATAACAACGCTGGCCTTGTCAACCCTACGAATAATGGATCAGCTCCTACTTGTCCTTCTGCCATATTTTATCTCCTGCCTTTAAAGTTTATATCTAGCATATTATATTCCACAAGCTTTAATTAAACTCTTGTTTTCCCTGTTATTCCTTTCTTAAACGGCTTATACGCTGTTTGATATGCAAGCCTTGGCGCATACATCACAGCACCTACAGGTTTGACAGCCCCGACGCGTACTGTATTTGCTACCCCGCCAATTGCGGTAGACCTTGCAGCCGATCCATAATTGGCGATGCTCATGGTTCTGGCCGTTAAGTCACCCGTTACTATTCCAGTTATCATACCTGGTATATAATCTACAAATTCACTCGCCGCATGGGCAACCATCAGCAATATTACGGAAAGGAAAATCATGCTAACAGCTGTAAATGGAGCGCTATAGGACACATCCACGCCAACTGGCATATTCATATTTTGTAGGAAAGTGAAACCCTGCAAAATACACTGATTAATCACCCCAGGAATTGCGATATCTACCAAGCAAACTTCGCAGGCGCTAAATGCAAGCGCCTCGATCAGAATTAAGCTGAATAACAAACTAAAAATCACCACACCTAAAAATACAGCGACTGGTTGGATAGCAAAGCTAATTAAATTTTTCCACCAAGAATCAAATAAATACTTAGTCTGTTTATAGAGTGCGAAAGGTATAAAGATCGGCGATACAACCATCAGCATGGCAATAATAATCATCGACATAAGATACATAAGAACCGCCTTAGTTATAGCCCACGCAAAAAAGCCCGTTGCAATGAGGATGACAATCGCTAACCATGCTCCAAAAACACCGCTGAAAAACAATGTGGCGATTTTAATCCAGAACGGTGCGCTCGCTAATTGAGCGACTGCCGCATCAAAAACTGAGAAAATAAGGGTTGGGTCTTGCTGAAGTTGCGCTTCAGTAAAGCCCGTCGCGTTATTCATAGAAACCGAACCCGAAACAAAGTCCGCAATCAACGTCGTTACTCCGGTGGTAAAGAATGGGAAGAAATATGTGTTAATTAAAGTCCAACTCTGATCAGATATCAGCGCCACGACAGCCCCAACCGTTAAAGCTCTCATAACCGCTTCATGTTGGGTCATATGTATTGCACCTGTCATAAACCCAAGCCCTAAGAATGCAAAATACAGTGCCAAGAAAGCTCTGATTATGTTTTTAACATAGGACTCCTCAATAAAACTAACATAGAGAACTTGGACAATCCCTTGCTGCGCTTGGATATTCGACGCGGTTGGATTACCAAATAGAACTTGCTCCACATATCTTACGAGCTCTCTAAACGGACCATTCTCAACTAAAAAGGCCGACTGGGTATTGTCGTTAACCGCAACTACATACTGACCATATTGATTTCCCGGCGCATACAAAGCCGCAAGATTTGGATCTGAGCTTCCAGAAGGCACCGTATAATTAGACGCGATTCTAAACAATAGCATCCCTCCGGGAGCGGGAATATTTAGTGTAGTTGACTGGTTCAAAACAGCTACCGGGACAGCAGCCCAAGTTAGAGTTGCCGCTTGTATTGCAGTAAACCTATTGGCGGGTGAATCGCTGGAATTATCATAATTGGGCAGTACAGCATATTGCAAACCTGAATTGGCATTTGTAGTATTAAGTGTTTGCGGGCACCCACCATAGTAAATAGCGACGGTATATCCCCCTAAATTATCTGACCAGTATTTAATATCGGTTGCTATATCACTGGTCGAAACGTCCCAATGCCTGATTGCCAAAGGCGTTTTCGTGCTTGAAAAACCACTTAAAGCCCCGGTAAAAGTATATGACCCAAGACCGGGATTACTTACGGAATTACAAGTGTTAAAATTCATTGCTTGCTTAGTTGGCGTGTTACAACTTGAAGACGTTGTATTCGTTGTGTAAACTATATTCAGGTCTTGAAAACTCCCTGCTAATCCATAAATACTATAGGCCGGCGTTGCCGACGGTGTGGGCGGAGTTACCTGTAATCCCAAATTTTTAATGGTGTATGGCGCTACTCGCGCATCTTCACCATAGATTGTTTTCGGCAACGCATTAGTACCATACGGATCATTAGAATCACCTGGGGCAAGCAATTGCAAACCACTGTTTTGCCGCCACCAATTGGTGGCAGTTGCTATATCCGCCGCCGCATTACTTGGGTTCATTAGAAAATTAAAAGCAAAGGCTCTATCGGTGCCCGGTGGATTAACAATCGGCGTTGTTCCCAAAAGCGACCACGGAAAAGCCGCGTTTGAACCTTCCCAGGCAAAATCTCCACTCCATGAGATCGAAAGCTCATCCCCATCTTGTATATAGATCCCAGTGTTTGTGAATTGAGGATTTCTTGAATTCCACATGCACAGACTATCCATGGGAAATAAGGTATTGGTAGTAAAATCAGTTATTAGTGGACCAGTAAGGTTTTGCAATTGCGCATAACTTAAGCCGGCATAGTTCCATAATTGCTGATTTGAGAGGCCTTGGACTTGCGTTTGCGACAATGGATTGTTTGCCAGCAAACACGAATGCTGGCCTGGTTGCCATAATGTTTGTGGCGCTGTTTGGTTAGTCCAGTCATTTGTGTTTATGCTAGAAATCAATGGCACCATTTCCAGAAATTTTTGTCCACACATATAAACAGTACTATCTAATCCATTCCCAATTGGGTATATGGAAACTTGATCTCCAGTCTGCGTAGTTATTCCAGTCCATATGGCATTATAGTTGGCGGAATCTTGTGTTTGGCCAGTGTTGGGGTCACAGCTCACCGTATTTATTATCGGCCCGACAAAGAGGATGTCAGACGTGGTACTCCCAGCGGGGGCTTGATCCTGCCTTACATAGTAAGACATATTGTTACTTCCGGTTTGGCAATCAGATAAACACTGCAAAATAACGTCCGCATTGAGCTCGGTGCCATTGGCAACAGTTGTGCGTGATAGCCCAACATTTGGCTGGAATTGCGTAGCGGTAATCTGAATGCCGCATTGTTGTGCACATAACTGCTGGCATGATGATCCTATGGGGGTGACGGTCACTGCAGTTCTGGTATTGCCCGACCAATCGGTGCTGAGGATACAGTTAGAATAAGGATTCCACCCAAAAGCTGGGTTTGAAAAAAGCAACATCACTAGAAGGACTAAAGCCCTTACCATCACAGTACTTTGAAAAGTTATGGTTATGAGATTAAATTGTATTGCCTAAATTACAACGACTTTCCTAGTGGTATGTAATAATTTAGTTATTTTCACTTAAGGGAATGAGACTGACTAAAACCCGCCTGAATTCGTTGTGGCTGCTTCCTTTCGAACCTGACCAATTTGGCAAACTAGAAACGCCTTCAGCCAATCTCAGAAATATTCTAACCGAACTTCCGGTAATTAGCAAGTTAGCCCAACAATTTCTCGTACTTCTTTAATAGTTTTTAGGGCGATCTCACTGGCTTTTTCAGCACCTCTTTCAGCGATTTTGTGAATCTGGGTGCGATCACTTAACAAAACTTTTAGATTATCTTGCATTGGTTTTAGTCCGTCGATAATCGCCTGCGCCACCTCCTCTTTGAACTTAGAGGTTTGGTAATCCCGGAACCGAGATACGGCTGACTCTACTGTATCTCCTGCGAATGCACAGTAAATATTGAGCAAATTCGCAATCTCAGGGCGCGCTTGCGGGTCATGGTTGACACCTGTAATTGCGTCGGTCTTGGCTTTGCGGATTTTTTGCATAATCAAATCTGCATCATCAGCAAGGTTAATCCGAGAAAAATCTGATTCATCAGATTTACTCATTTTCTTGGTGCCATCACGCAAGCTCATAATCCGCGCGCCAAATTCACTAGGAATCATTTCCGGCTCTTTGAAGTAATCCACAGCAAAACTACGGTTAAACGCGCCCGCCACATCCCGAGTTAACTCAAGGTGCTGGGTTTGGTCGTCACCCACCGGCACGTGTGTTGCGTGGTATAAAAGGATATCCGCGGCCATCAAAACAGGGTAGGCATAGAGCCCTAATCCCGCTTGTTCCTTATGTTTGCCCGCTTTATCCTTGAATTGCGTCATGCGATTCAACCACCCCATGGGAGTGATGCAGCCAAAAATCCAACTCAATTCCGCATGATAAGACACCGCGGATTGGGTAAAAAGTATAGATTTATCAGGATCTAAGCCCGCTGCGATGTAGGTAGCCATATTAACGGTGCAGCTCTCTCTGAGGGCTTTGGGATCCTGCGGCATGGTAATTGCGTGCAAATCAACAATGCAAAAAATGGTCTGATCATGCTCATTTTGCATCTTCACCCAGTTCTTCATCGCCCCCAAATAGTTACCAATTGTTAATTTACCCGTTGGTTGGATACCAGAAAAAACCGTTGCCATAATCACCATAAACTATAATATATATGGCAATTATAGGGTTCTGTGATTTATATGGCAACAAAAACTAAACAAGCAAAAGATTATTTATGGACAGGCACTGAGCTCTCTGAAGCTTTGGGCGTGCAAGTTCCTGCTGAGGCTAAAATTACCAGCGTCTCCATTGACACTCGTACTTTAAAAAAGAATTCCTTATTTGTAGCTATTCGCGGCCATAATTTAAATGGCAATGACTTTGCTGCCGACGCGATCAAAAAAGGCGCGCTGCTATGTATTGTTGACGAAGTAAATCCAACATCTAAAAAATATCACGGGCAATTAATTGTGGTTGATAACACTTTAGAGGCGCTGAACCGACTTGCTAAATACGCCCGCACCCGTGTACGTGGGAAAATAATTGGCGTCACAGGAAGCGTTGGGAAAACCAGTACTAAAGAAATGCTCAAGGTAGCCTTCGAAAATCAAGGCGAGGTTTACGCAACCGAAGGAAATTTCAACAATCATTTTGGACTTCCGCTTTGCTTAGCCAACATGCCCAAAGATACTGATTATGGCATCTTAGAAATGGGCATGAGTAGCGCTGGTGAACTTTCACATTTATCGCAACTTGCCAAACCGGATATTGCAATCGTTACCACTGTCGCCCCCGCGCACTTAGAATTTTTCACATCCGTTTCAGCAATTGCCGCTGCAAAAGCGGAAATCTTTGATGGCGTACCAAGTGATGGCGTAGCAATTGTTAATGCCGACAACCCCTACACACCCATTCTGATTGAAAGGGCGCAGAAACTTAAACTCAAGGTGGTAACCTTTGGCGAAGTTAATAAAGCAGATTTCAAATTACTTTCTTATACGATTAAAAATGGTTGCTCGCACCTCGCAGCTCAATGTTATACTAAAGACATCCCGTACTACATTTCCTCGTTGGGCAAACACTTAGCAATTAACTCAACAGCTGTACTTGCCGCCGCCAAAGAAAGCGGTGCCGAAGTTGAATTTGCTGCGCGTAACTTACGCAACTTTAGAGCTCATAAAGGGCGCGGCGAAGTGCACGAAGTGGCCAATCTCAACATCACCGTAATTGATGATTCATACAATGCCAATCCCGCTTCAATGAAAGCGGCGATGGAACTTTTAGCTGAATATAAAGCCCAAGGGCGCAGAGTTATTGCCGTACTGGGCAACATGCTGGAACTCGGTGTGAAAGCTAGTGAGATGCACGGCAGTTTATCTGAAGATATTGTTAAAAATCACGTTGATGTTGTTTACACGGTTGGCGATCTGATGCTCAATCTTTTTGACAAACTACCAATTCCTAGCCGTGGTGGACACGCAGCAAACTCCAACGACATGGCTAACATCCTCAAAAAGCAAATTAAATCCGGTGATGTTGTGCTGGTTAAAGGCTCCAACGCCATGAAAATGAAGGCAATTGTAAGTAGATTGTTAGGCGGTGCGTAAAAAAACTTCCCATTCGGAACTTGAATTTTTGCGCCAAGAAGTCGCTCGGCACAACCTTTTATACTATCAAAAATCTACACCAGAAATTTCTGATGCCGAGTATGATAAACTCAAAAACCAACTTGAGGTTTTAGAAAAACAACAACCGCAAATGGATTTGTTTTCACCTGCATTTCAAGTTGGAGCGGCGCCGCAAGAAAAATTTAAAAAAGTACCCCATAAGAAACAAATGCTTTCACTTGCTAACGCATTTGAGCAATCAGACATCGAAGATTTCATTGAACGTGTATATAAATTTTTAGGGCAGGAAATTGACAATTCAATTCCATTTTATGCCGAGCCCAAAATTGATGGCCTATCTTTTTCCGCCATATATGAAAACGGAAAACTTCATCACGCAGCAACACGGGGGGATGGGAAAATCGGCGAGGATATCACGATTAATATCTCGACCATCAAAAACCTTCCCCTCAAAGTTTCGCTCCAAGAAAGCTTTGAAGTAAGGGGCGAAGTCTATATGAGTAAAGCTGATTTTCTTGCCTTAAATGAACGGCAACAAGCTGCCGGAGAAGATTTATTTGCCAACCCTCGCAATGCTGCAAGCGGATCATTGCGGCAGCTTGACAGTGAAATCACGCGCAGTCGCAACCTAAAATATTTCCTCTGGGGTGGATTTATTGATAATGTCACCCAGCAAAGCCAGATGATGCAAAAATTTCGTGCCTTGGGTTTTATCATTAATGAAGAATATAAAATCTGTACGGACGCCAATGAGATAATGAATTTCTACAACAACATCAATAACACCCGAGCCGATCTTCCTTATGATATTGACGGCACGGTTTACAAAGTTGATTCGATGCAGCTACAAGATCGGTTGGGTGAAGTAATCAACTCACCGCGCTGGGCAATTGCTCATAAATTTCCTGCTGAAAAAGCCATCACTAAAATTGAAGCAATCACCATCCAGGTGGGTAGAACTGGCGCACTTACTCCGGTTGCAGAACTCGAACCAGTTGGTGTGGGCGGCGTACTTGTTTCACGTGCAACACTTCACAATGAGGATGAAATTGCGCGCAAGGATTTTCGCGTGGGTGATTGGGTAACCATTCAAAGAGCAGGGGATGTCATCCCACAAGTTTTAGCGGTGGATCTAAGTCGCCGTCCCGCGCATGCAGAACCATTTCATGCAATCGAAGTATGTCCTATTTGCGGCAGCCCGGCAGTAAAGGAAACCGGCGAAGCAATTAGACGCTGTAGTGGTGGATTAAAATGCCCCGCGCAGGTGCTTGAGCGCCTCAGGCATTTTGTTTCACGGGATGCATTCAACATCGAAGGTTTAGGTGAAAAACAAATTGAGGAGCTGCAAAACAAAGGCTTGCTTACCAACCCTTGTGATATTTTTGAATTAAAAGACAAGTCCATCGATCCTCCCATTCATACATGGGAAGGCTGGGGTGCAAAGTCGGCAACCAATCTTTTTAACTCAATTGAAAATGCACGCGCGATCGCACTAGATAAATTTATCTATAGCTTAGGTATCCGCCATATTGGCGAAGCCACTTCAAAATTAATCGCGCGGGAATATACATCACTGGTAAATTTGCTTGAGAAAATCAACCTCGAGCAACTGCTTGCAATTGATGGGATCGGTGAGAAAGTTGCCGAGCAAACGATGAATTTTTTCAATGATCCCTTTAACCGTGAATTGATTTTGAATTTACAGAAGCACGTTAATGTTCATGATTATATACTAGAGATTATAGATTCAAAATTGTTTGGTAAAACCATTGTGTTTACAGGAACCTTAGAAAAAATGTCGCGTAGCGAAGCCAAAGCCAAAGCAGAGAAGTTGGGGGGCAAAGTTGCTTCCAGCGTTTCTGCAAAAACCGATTACGTAGTTGCAGGAAGCGACGCCGGTTCGAAATTAAAAAAAGCAACTGAATTGGGTATCAAAATTTTAACCGAAGACCAGTGGTTGGAGTTTTAATATGACTAATGAATGGGATGAAACTATTAGGGGGGTCAAGAAGCTAAACAAAAACATCGCTAAAGCTCCGCTGCCTAAAAAAGAGATTGTTATCTCCAAAGAGTTTGAAGGCATCGCCTTAACGAGTAAAAATTATGATGATTTAGTCGCAAGCGATACCTCGGGTATCGACCGCAAAACTGCCCAAAAAATGGACCGAGGTGAGCTGCGCCCCGACATTGAAATCGACTTACATGGTCTCACTCGCGAAGATGCATTTAGTCGCGTTAAAAATGTGATTTCGCAAGCTTTTGTCGCAGGAAAAAGAATGGTTTTAATCATCACCGGTAAGGGCGTTAAAACCG
Organism: Rickettsiales bacterium; assembly: GCA_044446225.1. GTDB lineage: Bacteria > Pseudomonadota > Alphaproteobacteria > Rickettsiales > Midichloriaceae > JBIOER01. The sequence continues at coordinate 31,783 of JBIOER010000001.1, forward strand.
AATATAAGAGTGTCCTGCGTGATGAGCTACCAGCATGGCTTAATCATGAATCAATTAGACCAATGATTGTCCGCTACTCGCAAGCTGCGATTAAAGATGGTGGCAGTGGCGCGTTCTACGTTTTAATCCGGAGGCAAAGATGATCCTTATCACCCGCCCCGTAAAACAAGCAGAAAAAACCAAAAAGTTGCTTGCAACAATGGGTTATGCTTGTAAAATTTTCCCGCTGCTAAAAATCGAATATCTATGGGATGCGTTAACTGGTGTGGGTGAGTATCCTAATGTTATCGTCACCAGCGTTCACGCAGCAAAAGTTATTATTAAGGCAAAGCGATTTGTTACTGCTAATTTCTATGTCGTTGGGCAAAAAGTTGCCGACCTCCTCACTAGCAATAACTATACTATTACAAGGCTTGCTTTACGCGCCTGCGAACTAAACATCGCCGATTCTAATGTGGTTTATATTTCAGGCGATCACATAGCTACGGATTTCGCGTGCCCGAGGATTGTTGTGTATAACAGTATTGCCGCAACTGCATTGCCTAGCGATCTCCTTATTGGTATCACCACCATCTTATTTTATTCACCCAGAACCGCTAAAGTTTTTCGCAATCTTCAACCGGCGCTAAAAAACATCAAGGCAATTTGCATTAGCTTTAATACCGCAATTATGCTTAAAGACTTAAATTTTCACAAAATACTTATTGCTGAAAATCCTACTGAAAAATCGATGCTCAAATTATTATAGCAATTCCAGCTTTTAAATTAACCGAGGCGATGTTATATTTTTACAAGCTTATCATACAATTTGAAGACGTTTACTATATGTAAGCGACTGAAAGTTATGTAAAAAGATAGCAAAAAGAAAACGAGCATGTGTTAACTTTAAAAATGGCATTGGTATTATACCAAATCCAGTTTTTAAATTAACCGAAGCGATGTTATATTTTTACAAGCTTATCATGCAATTTGAAGACGTTTACTATATGTAAGCAACTGAAAATTACGTGAAAAGATTGTAAAAAGAGAACGAGCATGTGTTAACTTTAAAAATGGAATTGGTATTAGATGCGCAATAAAATCAATATCATTTATGGCACCACCGCGTCAGGCAAAACCAAACTCGGTATTGAGCTGGCTAAAAAACTTAATGGGGTGGTCATCAATTGTGATTCCATGCAAATTTATAAAGAGATCCCCATCCTTTCTGCCCAACCCACTGCTGCGGAAAAAGATGGGGTTGAGCACCGCCTTTTTGGTTACGTTAGCCTCAGTGATAAATATGATGTGGGTAAATGGCTCGATGACGCAGTAGCAGAAATTAAAAATGTTTTAGCAGCCAAGGCCACGCCGATATTGGTGGGCGGTACTGGACTTTATATTAAAAGTTTGGTTGATGGCATTGCTAAAATGCCCCCCATATCGCTTCCCACTAAAAGCAAAGTTGCTGCACTACCGCACTTATTCGAAGAGCTACAGAAGTTAGATCCCCCTATGGCTGCAAAACTCAAACCTAACGATGTGCAACGCACTATCCGTGCTTTGGAAATTTTTATCGAAACTGGTAAGTCGATTCTTTATTGGCAAAGCCAACCTCATCAATTGTTTTTCCCGCGCCAGGATTTTTATTTAATTCAGTTACTAAAAGACCGCGCGCAGAATTACCGCGATATCGAGCTGAGGTTTCTGCAAATGATTGAAGCGGGCGCAATTGAAGAAGTGCGCCAAGTTTACCAAACTTTTGGCGATATTGAGTATCCCAAAGCGCATGGCATCCCTGAGCTAATTTCCTATATCAAGGGCGAGGTAACTCTCGAAGAATGCATTCCCAAAATCCAGCAAAATTCCCGCAACTACGCCAAGCGCCAGCTCACCTGGGGTAGACACCAATTGGTGTTTGATCAGGTGCAATAATTATTTATTCGACAAAATCTCGCGGGCTTTGACTTTTATAAGTTCTACCCCCGGTTGGTCAAAAGGATTAACCTTCATTAAATAGCACAGCGTAACTACTTCAATGGCTGAATGCATCATTAATGCGCCCAGGCATTTCTCATCATAGTTTTTGAGAATAATTTCACGCAGGGGGTTTTTGTTATGCGCAACTGCATGTACCGAGGCGCTATACTCAGCATCGTTAATCTCTTGCAAGGTATTCGCTTGTAAATAGCTTGGCTGAGTTTGCTTAGCAAGTTTAATATTGCTTAGCTCTTTAGTGTGATTTTGAATTTTGAAGAAGGTATAAATTTTATCCTGTGGGCCATCCAAGTAAAGTTGCATCATACTATGTTGATCCATAGGCCCTACTCCACGTATGGGAGTTATCCCTAAACCATTCTTACCGGTACTTTCAGAAATGATTTGGCTATACCATTCTAGGTATGGATTAAAGGCATCCGAATAGGCTAGTGAAATGCAAATTGGCTTTTGCGCAAGGCAAAGTGCCAGCGCGCCGCGAATAGGCGCAGCTTCATTCCTTTCTTGCCAAAAGTTTGCGCTAACTGAATTTGCGCCACCTAAAAACTCATGCATATTCAGGCCTGCAACCAACCCGGGTAAAACACCGACCGCTGAAAAGCCCGAATACCTTCCACCAATACCCATATCATGACTATGGATGGTTCCGCCAAGTTCCGTTGCCATGTTGCGGATGGGGTTATCTCCTTCGCCAACAACAAAGAAAAAGTGATTATGGATGTTGGGGACTCCGACTTCTTGATAAGCATGTAGGAATGCACTAAACATTGCTATCGTTTCCGTCGTACCGCCAGAATTACTTGAAACTAAAATGGCGGTTTTATGTAAGTCTACACTTTCCAAAATAGTGCGAAATTTGAAGGGATCGGTAGTAAGTGCAAATTGAATTCGCGGCCCACGATTATGCCTTCTTACCGAAATTATAGTCTGCGGATTGAGCGTGGCACCACCCATTGCAACGATAATAAGATCATCAAAATTCTCACGAATTTTGGTGGCAGTTGGGGATAGATGGTTAATAAGGCCATCAATATCAAATGGGTGAAGGACTTTTAGATAATCGGTCGTTGCGTCGCTCTTGGCATAGATGTTGTTGAAGATGTCATTGAGTTGCCCTTGATAAGCTTCAATTTTGCTTTGGCTAATATTGGTTCTGTCAATAAACTCGTACATACTAGAAATATTCTGCGTTAAATAGTTTTTTGTGTTCTTCAATTGCATAGCGATCCGTCATTCCTGAAATGTAATCTAATATTACCCTGGCTTTTGCATGATCATCAAGACTTTTTAATTGCCCTTGCCAAGAATTAGGTAAACACCCCGGAGATTCTAGGAATCTCTTGAACAAATCTTTAAGAATCATCTGCCCCTTGAGGGTCATGCGATTTACTTGATAATGCCGATAGAAATTATTCATTAAAAACTCTTTAATCCCTAAACGTACTTTTTCCACTTCAGGGGAGAACACCGCTAATTGAGATTTGTGTTTACGCACATCTAACACGGTTTTGATTTTATGGAAATCTAAGCCTCTGCGCGTCTCAAAAACTAAATCTGCCGTCATATGCTTAATCAGCCGACGAATTGTTTCGCTACGGATTTTGGTCTCAGAAATATTAGGGAAAGCAGCTTTAACGCTTTCCACTAATTTATTTACAAGCGGGATTTCTTGGAGTTGTTCTAAAGTAAAGAAGCCTGCTCTTATGCCATCATCAATATCGTGGTTAATATAGGCAATGTCGTCGGCTAGGCTTGCAACTTGAGCTTCGAGTGAGGCATAACTATCAAGGTGCAAATTATATTCCGCTGAAAAATCAAAAATATATTGGCTAGATTCTTTATTGCTTTTGAAAGGACCATTATGTTTAACAATACCTTCGAGGGATTCCCAAGATAGATTCAGTCCATCGAATTCGGCGTATCTTTGCTCTAATTTAGTGACGGTTTTTAATGTTTGAACGTTATGGTCAAATCCCCCCCATGCTGCAGCTGCTTCATTTAAGCCATCTTCACCGGCGTGTCCAAATGGAGGATGACCAATATCATGAGCAAGGGCAATTAGTTCCGCCAGGTCTTCATTTAGCTGAAGGTCTCTAGCGATTGCGCGGCTGATTTGCGCGACTTCCAATGAATGCGTCAGCCTAGTGCGATAGTGATCGCCCACGTGATTGACGAAAACCTGGGTTTTATATTCCAAACGGCGGAAAGCAACCGAATGAATAATCCTCTCGCGGTCCTTCAAAAAAGGCTCGCGATTACTTTCGTATAGTTCTCTATACTTCCTTCCTGCAGAGCCAACAGGATCTACAGCAAATGTTGCTAGTTTCATACCAGCCTCCTGTTTGTATAGTATTTGGGAATGGATATAAAATAAAGAGGGAATTTATCAATCCAGCTCGTTTTAGTTTATTGGACTAAACCCACTTAAATCAATCTCCGCTTTACCTTTAGTAATGAGGTCGGCTATGGCTTTGCTACTACCAGCGGCGGCTGTCCAACCCAAAAACCCGTGGCCGGTGTTAAGGTATAAATTGCTATATTTGGTTTTGCCAATGAGTGGGGTGTAAAAAGGAGTTAGAGGCCTTAGACACGCCCATGGCGTGGCATTTTCATAATCACAAGCGTGAGGGAAAAAGTGTTTTGCTGCGTGAATAAGTGGCGATACCCTTTCTTCGCGAATAGTGTGGTCAAATCCACCAAATTCTGCGGTACCAGCGAGCCTAAATGTTTTGCCAATTTTAGTCAGCACAAATTTGCGCTTGTGGTCGTAGATACTGGCGCTGGGAATCTCGCTATCGTTAATTATTGGGCAGGAAACGCTATAACCTTTAACTGGATAAATCGGCAACTTAATGTCAATTTTATTAAGTAATTGATTAGAGTAGGCACCTAAGCAATTAACAAAAACATCTGCCTCGATCTCACCTTTGCTGGTAATAAGGCGGGTTAGCTTTTTGCCCTGCTTGACGAAATCATGAATGTCACAATTATATAAAAACTTTACCCCCAACTGTTGAGCGTGTTTTTCTAATTCAACTGTAAATTTGTGCGCATCACCCACTTCGTCCGTTTTACAATTGATGGCGCCGCCCTGTTTCTCACTTAAGTATAATTTAAGCGATGGTTCTTTTTGGGTAATCTCAGCTCCTTTGAGAATTTCGTAATCAACTTTCTGGAACTGCGAAGCATAATCTAAAATCTTTTTTTCAGCTTCACGTTCTCGCGCAGTTTCAAAAAGATGGATGATGCCATCCTGATGAAAATCATATTTAAGTTTTAAACTGTCATTGAGTTTATGGATTTGCTGACGCGAGTAGTAGTTAAGCAGTAAATAATTAATCGTACGTTTTTCAAACTGACTTGCTCTACACTCACTGAGAAATTTGAACAACCAAATGTAGAGGTCAGGGTCAAAGCTAAAGCGCATTAAAAGTGGAGCGTTCTTTTTGCCCAACCATTTTAGGCCTTGCAATACGTTGCCCCAAGTTGCTAATGGGTCAGCATCTGAATAAGAAAGTTGCGCCCCATTTGCAAAACTACATTCATTGGCAGCTCCGCTTGATTTATCAATAATGGTCACTTTGCACCCCGCTTTACTTAGGTAATAAGCGGTACTGATTCCTATGACTCCAGCTCCTAATACTGCAACATGCATAATTATTAAGTCTACTTTAAAATTTTTAAAAGTTCATCCATATCTTTTGGAAGTGGCGCCTCAAAGATTAGAGTTTCTTTCGTGGTCGGGTGAATAAAGCTAATTTTTCTAGCATGCAGCGCCTGACGAGGAAAATTTTCAACCGCCTGTTGCACATTTTTAGGAAGCATCACTAAATGATGATTCATCGATTTGCCATAAATTGGATCACCAATTATTGGCGTGCGTTTATGCTCCATATGCACGCGAATCTGATGCGTCCTACCTGTTTCAAGCTCTAATTCCAGCAATGAAAAACGATCATAAAAAGTCTCTACGGTTTTATAATGAGTAGTGGCGATGCGGCCAAGTGACTTCTTAATTACCATCCGCCTTTTTTCGCCGTCTTTAGCTACATGAGTAGTAATGGTGCCAATGGGTGGCACCAGCATGTTATAAGTTAGGGCAAAATAAGTGCGCTTTAGCGTCCGGATCTCTAATTGCTTTGAAAGTGAGTGATGGGCTTTATTGTTCTTTGCAACCAACATCAACCCACTAGTATCCTTATCAAGGCGGTGCACAATCCCGATGCGCTCTTCACCCGCAAGGTCAGAGAGGTTTTTACCATAGCGCGCATATAGCAC
>JBIOER010000002.1:0-37181 GCA_044446225.1 Rickettsiales bacterium
GTGACACCTTGCACCCCGCACAAAACATGGATACCTGCCGCCGCAGGTAAACAAAAATTCCCCTGTATATGTTTTATAGTCTACAGCAACCACAATTGATGACTTAAGAGATGGTATAATTTGTAATCGAGCGCGCCGTTAAGGAGACAAAATGTGTGGGGGGGGGCGCACGCACCGCCTGAAGGCGGTATAAGCGTGCGGCACACATTTTGTTGACGAAAACGGCAAGTTAGTGATTGCATAAAAAATAGTACATATTGGAAGATTAAAACATTTCAGCCTTCCTTCACAACAACTGTTGCACTTCGTATATGAACTAACTTAAATCCAAATCTAGTTCCCCTGCATCTAGCAGTGGTCCAAAGTGCGGCTTGCATCAAAGGTGGACCCCCGTGTTCACGAGGGTGACAAGCTAGGAGAATGTCATCTTCGCGCAGGCGGAGATCCAGGGTTTATGCGGGTTGCAAGGCTTAACCACGCCTGCTAAATGAGCTAAAAAACTATTTGCGAGTAGCCAAGAGGGCAAATCCTCAAGTTTTGTCATGTACATTAACAATTAGTTAATTGTAGAGCCACTGGAAGAGACTTATTCACCATTTTCACCAACATAATGTGTGCCGCGCGCTAGAACCCGCGTTTTTTGATCTGCATTACCTTGCCAATAATGTCCGCCACCGCCTTATAACTCTCGTACGGCACAAATTCATCGATTTCAACATTATCATAAAGCATGCGAGCAAGCGGCTTATCTTCAATAAGCGGTATGCGGTGCTTTTTAGCCACCTCGCGGATGAGGAAGGCAATGTTATCGGCCCCTTTAGCCACCACCTTCGGTGCTGGCATTTCACCACTTTTGTATTTCAGGGCAACCGAGAAGTGGGTTGGGTTGGTAATCACCACATCCGCAGTTGGAACTGCCGCCATCATGCGCTTTTTAGCGCGCTCATTACGCATCATACGTTGCTTGGACTTCACTTCAGGACTTCCTTCTGATTGTTTATGCTCTTCTTTCACTTCCTGCTTGGTCATGCGCAGGCTTTTCATATACTCCATGCGCTGATAGAAATAATCAAATAGCGCCACAAAGCACATGACCACACATACTGCAATCAGCATTTTAGTCACTAATTTAAGTAACAGCGCCAAAACCCCCGCGTAGGTAAGCTCATGGACATTGGTTAAATGACCGATATCCGCTTCAATTGCGATAAACATCGCATACATTACCAAACTCAGCTTCAACACCCCTTTGATGAGCTCAATGGCGGAACGCATTGAAAACATCCTTTTTAAGCCACGTAGGGGCGATATCTTCCCCAAGTCAGGCATAATTGCCTCCGGCGAATAAACGAACCCATTTTGCAGTATACTGCTTAAGAAGGTACAAAAAATGGTAATGATAAATGGAATCATCAGCAAGGCTGACACTTGACTAATAATCTTGAGTGACAATCTTAGAAAATCATCCCCCTCATTATCAAACCCAAACTCATGCGGGCTAACCACATAGTTGGCCAATTCAAAATTGGCGGTACGCATGATATACGGCATTAGCCAAACAATGTAGATCGACATGCTCGCCAACATCAAAAAACTACTCAGCTCGCGCGAAAAAGCAACATTGCCGCGCTTAATCGCCTCCTCAATCCGTTTCTGGGTGGGCTCCTCCGTTTTTTGGGAATCATCGGTATCTTCTGCCATAAAGCCTTAAAAAAGATTCGTGTAATAGTCTTCGACATAGCCAAGAAACCAAACAGCCATCGCGCCGATACTTGCCATAAACATGAAGATAATTATTAATATCTGCGCTGGCAACATAATAAAGAAAATCTGTAGCTGCGGCATCAGCCTGCTCATAATCCCCGAGCCAATAAATATCAACAATCCTGCAATCAAAAACGGCGCCGACATTTTCACCCCAACATCAAAGGCCTCAGCAACGGTACGGATTATAAGATGTGATAAATCCTCATAATGCTCAAAGTAGCTGCCCACAGCAAACAGCGTATAGCTATGAAAAATTGCCGTAATAAACATGTGGTGCATGTTGGTAGCAAAAATAAGTGTAATGATTAGCAACGTAATAAACGTCCCAAACAACGAGCCTTGTGTGCCCTGCGAGGGATCAAAAATCATCCCCGATGATAACCCCGACTGAAAGGACATGATCATACCAAAGGTATGTAGTGAGGACATAATAATGCGCACCACCATGCCCAAAATGAGCCCCAAAGTTACCTCCTGAGCGATTAAGAGTATGAAAGGAATATAGTTGCTCGGTAACGCAGGAATGATATCATAGTGCAGTGGAGCAAAGATTAGGCTCAACAGAATGGCAAATAGCAGACGAATCCTTGGCGAAACGAAAGTTTCACCAATTCCTGGCAATAACATTACTATGCCACCCACACGGCAGAATATAAGAAATACGCCATATACAGTGGCGAGCGATATATCAACTAAAGTCATTTTTGAATAATTTTGTATTTATTTCTTGAAAAATATATTGTTTGCGTGCTATAATGCCTCTCGAATTAATGTTTTAGGTAAAGATGTTATACCTGGTTAGAAAGCTAGATGAGTCAATTATTATCAATAATAACGTTGAAGTCAAAGTTATTGAGATAAAACGCAACTCCGTGAAATTAGGATTCACATTTCCTCCGACTGCAACAGTACTGAGGAAGGAAATTCACGATCGCATCGCTAAAGAAAATAAGCAAGCGGCGACTGACTTCGACATGACTGTCGAGCTCGACCTTCCGGACGAAGATGATAATATCGGCAACGTTTAATTCCAGCACCTGTAATTAAATATTATTAGACCGACTCAATGAAGAATCAATTCAACGCACAATACGCTCGATCACTTTTAAAATCACTTGATACTACAAGAAATTATCGAGAGGTAGACCTAGCATTTTCCCGGCTTGCAACTTACGCAAATAATTTGGTAAGGATGCAGGATGGAAAAATAACTCATGCCCTGCAGCCAAATGACATTGTAAATTTGACAGCATTTCTATGCAAGCTTTCTCAAAAAGCCATTAGCATGTATAAAAAAAGCCAAAGTTTCGAGATCAATAAAGAGGAGAGCCAAAAAACTAAAAACCTTAAAACTGCTTCCACATCAATCGCAACCTTATTAAATCGTTGTTGTTATGCGACATTACAGACGCTGTTTACTCGGACAGAACTACCAAAAACCATTGAAGATTTTAGACTCAATCACCAATTATTAGAAGCTACCCTCAGCCATTTAGATCAACTTTTTATAGTTAATTTTTTTCAACAATCTTTCCAATTACTAGGTTTAATTATCAATGCCACTACTGCTAACTTCGGATTACTGAACAACTCCCAACTTGAAGCAAGCAGCTCACTCGCGTTCAAAGAACAATTCACCCGACTCATAATAACATGCAACTCTAAACTACTTTCTTTTGATGATAATCTTACGAAACACTTTATTAGATCTTTACTGGGAACTACTAGCAAAATTAACTTTACGTTTCAATTTGATCAGCTGACTTTAACTGAATTACCTGTTTCAGACCTAATTTTGATAAATGATTTCCAAACTTTGAAGCAGAAGCACCCCTCTGACTTCCAAGAATTGGCGGATGCTGCGCGTAAGTACAACGAAGAGCCACCTCAAGCAACCCCAACTATCAATCAATTCCTTAAAGCATTCGACCTTTTGCTCAAGGAAAATTCAAACCTTAATAGCAAATCCAACCTAGAATATTATGTGATGACGGCGCATTTAATTAGGGAGGTAGCAGCATCGCTAATCCTTGCCGCAGAAGCACTTAAAGCTCAACAAGGACAAGCGCAGCTAGAAGAACCACCCACAAAAAAGAAGAAAAAGAAAAAATCAAAAAATAATAAAGCACTGGCAATAGACCAACAACTTCCAAATCTTGATCAACAGGCAAACGGTAGTTGTGGCGACTTATCCTTATCGGATGATGCGACTAATTCAACACCCAGCACCATTTCCACCCCTGAAAGCCTCTCGATTACCGAGAATGAAGAAGCTGAAGCAATTCAACCAGCTAATAACAACTTATTGCAAGAAGACGCAACTACTACTTCCACCTCAAGCACCAATTCCCATATTGAGAGCCCCTCCAATACCAATAATAAAATTTTGCAGTGGAACCCAAACGCAACTGAATTTATAATGCCAACAGCAAATACACCTATTTATAGATCAGAAATTGTTTCTATTTTTAATCATCCTGGAGGACTTGAGGTGTGTTTACGGGGTGAGAATACATTCTATCCCGTCTTTGCAGCAGAAGATGGCTCAATGTTTATTGAACACGCATCACTAAACAAATTGACGGTCGAGTATTATGGCACCTATTACGTAAAGTTATTGGCCTGCACGCCTAATGCCGATCAAAGACGGTACAACGAGCTTTATAATTAATTCCTTGGCTTCTTAAGTGCTTTCGTACGAACTGCCACATAGTCCATAACCCCCATCAGTATACCCGATAAGACAAATATCACCTGTAGCACTGCCATCCAGTAGAGATCTTTCTCTGAATAATTAGCTATATTCATAAACACTTGTAGGAGGTGAATCCCCGAGATTGCCACAATAGAAGCAATTAGTTTGAGCTTAAGCGTTGAGAAATCAACCTCCCCCCTCCACTCAAATTTATCCGCGTCGCGCTCGTTAACTTCCATTTTAGAAATAAAATTTTCATATCCAGACACGATCACAATTAGCACCAAGTTCCCCGCTAAAGATAGATCTATGAGCGTTAGTATCCCAAGTATTATGTCAGTTGGAGTAAGGGATGGAAAAGCCATGCAAATTGCAAACAACTCGAGAATAAATCCATATAACAACAAGAACAATGAACCGGCCAAACCAATATAAAATGGCGCCATTATCCATCTACTGGCGAATAGCCCATGTTCAATAACTTTTTCTAAATTTTTCAAAATCATAACCTAGAAACTAACATACAATTTTCTAGAAGTCATCTTGCGATTTAGCTTGGGATTTATTAGTAATTAAGATACTTGCAGCATGCACAGGTTCTTGGGGTTGTTGGGTATGATTAGTCGCTCCGGTCTTTTTAGCCTGACCAAGTAAATCTTTTTCTTCTTTTGTTTCTTTAATTAAATCATTCACATCACTTAAAGCTACCTGACCATCATTTACCAATCCACGAACATAGTCTTCCATTAAGCACATGCCATCTTTAGAACCGATTTGCATTAACGAGTTAATCTGCGGAATTTTATTTTCCCGTATCATATTACGAATTGCCGGGGTAGCCACTAAAATTTCATAGGCAGCAATCCTACCGCTTCCATCTTTTTTCTTACATAACCGTTGGGAGATCACCGCCTGAACTGAGCCGGCTAGCATCGCACGCACCATCTCCTTATCATCTCCAGGGAATACGTCAATAATCCGATCCATTGTTTTAGCAGCAGAACTGGTATGGAGCGTTCCAAACACTAAGTGACCTGTTTCGGCGGCCGTTAAGGCCAATGAAATCGTTTCCTTGTCGCGCATCTCACCTACTAGTATCACGTCAGGATCTTCTCGAAGAGCACTTTTTAAGGCTCTAGCAAAGGATTTAGTATCTGTCCCCACTTCCCTTTGATTAATAAGGCTCTGCTTGGATTTATGCACGAACTCAATCGGATCCTCCACCGTTATAATGTGGGCGTTCTCTGTTTCGTTAATATGATTGATCATTCCCGCTAAAGTAGTCGACTTACCACTACCAGTTGGCCCCGTAACTAGAACCAATCCTTTAGTGAATTCAGTGAATTTTTCAAATACCTCCGGAGCTCCTAATTGTGCCAAACTTTTAATCTCAACTGGGATCCGCCTAAATGCAGCAGCAGCGCCGTTCATAGTGGTAAATGCATTAACCCGAAAACGTGAAGTAGCTGAAACCGCAATCGCGAAATCAAGTTCTTTCTCTTTTTCAAACTCAATTTTTTGATCTTCATTCATAATACCATGTAAAAGAGCGACGATTTCCTCAGCTTTCATCACTGGAATATTTAGCTTATGGACATCTCCATTAAGCCTAACCATAGGCGGAAGACCTGGCGACAAGTGAATGTCGGATGCTTTTTTTTCTACAGCAAATTCAGCCAATTGCGCAAATTCCATACTTTGAAACCTAGTTATACTTTAATAGTAGCACTAGTTTTAGAAAAAGAACAACTTCCTAAATCCGCCCCACCAAAATCCCCACCAGGATAATTAGCCCAAAGTCGACATTCGAGCGAAATTTGGCGGCGCAGTCTTTCTTATTATAAATATCCAGCGTCTCAATCTGCCAATATAGCTGATACGCTCCGATACAAGTAATCAAATAAAACAAGATATTCATGTGCATATTAAGTCCAGTAGCCACAATGCATAATATAGTGGTTAAATACATTTTCCAAATAGCTGCGGGAGCACTCTCTTGCAAGTAAATCGCCATTGATTTCACTCCAGCTTCGATGTCATCATCAATATCTTGAAACGCATAAATGGTATCGTAACCAACCGTCCATAAAATAGCGCCTATATAAAGGGTAAAGGCAACCACTGATAACCGCGGGTCTGCAGCAAACCACCCCATCAAGACACCCAAATTAAAAACAAACCCTAAAAACACTTGGGGGAAAAAAGTAATCCGCTTCATCCACGGGTATATCGCAATCGGAATAATTGAAAAAATACCCACATAGATCGCCATACGAGGCAAGGTCATAAGTATGATAAAGGCGAGTGCCAGCATCCCTGCCAGTAAAATCATAGCCTTGTTCACCGATAGCTCGCCACTAGCAAGCGGCCTTGCGGCTGTACGCTTTACTTTCGCATCTAAATCGCGGTCGACAATATCATTTATAATGCACCCAGCACTACGCACCATGACTGCGCCAAACAAAAATACCACAAAAAGCCATGCCCCCCAAAGGATTGAATGTGCCGTAAAAGCAATCGCCCATAAAGCTGGTAGTAATGTGAGGTAGATACCCACCGGCTTATCAAGCCGCATTAGTCTTGCATAAGGATTTTGTTTTACAAAACGATTGGATTTTTTGCACCAGCGGTCGATACTTTCTCTTGCTGCGCTTAAGCTTTTTAGCTTGCTATTCCTTAGTTGCTTTTTCATCTCCAGGTAATACATATTGGGTTCCTTCCCAAGGACTTGCGAAATCAAAATTCCTAAATTCTTGGCTCAATTTAACAGGTTCATAAACTACTTTTTTCTGCTCCATGTCATAACGCACTTCAAGATAACCAGTTAGGGGGAAATCTTTACGCAGCGGGTGCCCCTCAAAACCGTAATCGGTTAATATTCTTCTTAAGTCAGGGTGTTGATCAAACATTATCCCATACAAATCATAAGCCTCTCGTTCATACCAATTGGCAGCTGCGTACAAGGCAGTAACTGATGGTACTAAATCTGCTTCAGCAACCGCACATTTAATCATCAAACGATTGTTAAATTCATGGCTAAGTAGATTATAAACCACTTCAAAGCGCGCCGCTTTGCTTGGATAGTCCACCCCGCTAATGCTAACTAATTGAAGAAATTTGCATTCCTTATCGTCTCTTAAGAATTTAAGGGTAGCGATAATGTTTTGCTTATCAATTATTACCACTAGCTCACCCACATTATTTACATCTAGGGTCTGAAAATGCTTTGCGATTTTGCATTTTTCGAGGTATTTTTTTAGTTCTAAATTTGTACGACTCATTATAATATCCTATGCTTGGCAACTAGGATAACAACTTTGAAATTTATTGCAAGTATTTGACTATGGCAGGACATTCCCAATTTAAAAATATCATGTACCGAAAAGGTGCCCAAGACGCTAAACGCGCCAAATTATTCACCAAATTACTCCGTGAAATTTATGTGGCGGCCAAAGACGGCGCTGACGTGAATTACAATTCCCGCCTCCGAACCGCCATGGCCACCGCCAGGCAAGCAAATATCCCCAAAGATCGCATCGAGACTGCCGTTGAAAAAGCATCTAACCCTGCAGATAGCAATAATTTTGAGGAAATGCGCTATGAAGGCTATGCCCCAGGCGGCATTGCCGTAATTGTGGAAGCGCTGACTGACAGCCGCAACCGCGCTGCTTCAGACATCCGTTCGCTCTTTACCAAAAGTGGCGGACAACTTGGTGAAACTGGCAGTGTGAGTTTTTTGTTCAAACATTTGGGATTAATTTATTATCCTAAGACTGCTGGCAGCGAGGATGATTTCATCGAAACCTTAATTGAGGCTGGTGGCAGCGATTGCATCCCGCAAGATGAGTACTTTGAACTTAGCTGTGAGCCAGATGATTTTGCACGGGTGCGCGATGCACTTGAGGCTAAATTCGGCAGCGCTGAAAGCGCGCAGCTTACCTGGCGGCCACTTAATTCAACCGTACTTTCCGCCGAAGATACCCAAAAAGTTGAACGGCTGATCGATGCACTAGAAGATCTTGATGACGTCCAAAACGTGATCTGCAACGCTGAGCTTTAATCCCTGCAGGTATCCAGGTTTTATGAGGGTTGCAAGGCTTACCCCATACCCACAAGCCTCATGAAAGCTGGATCTCCGCCTGCGCGAAGATGACATTCTCCTAGCTTGTCACCCTCGTGAACACGGGGGTCCACCTTTGGTGTAAGCCGCACTATGGACCCCTGCTAGATGCAGGGGAACTACCGCAGATTTAAAGGAGAATTTGTTTACCTGCTGGATGCTGGTATCCAGGCTTTGGGCGGGTTGCAAGGTTGACCTCCACCTGCTAGATGGGCACAAACAACTATTTGCTCGTAGCCAGGCATGTTAACCCTCAAATCTTATCAGGGGTATTAACGGTTTATTAACCTTTGTTTGCTAGGCTTAAGGTATAAGAGTATGGAGTTAGGATGAGTACCGAAATCAACGCCGCGTCAGCTGAAAGCCTCAAGGCAATGATAGCTGCAGCGATTACTAAAGCATCTGGAGGTACAATAGACTCAGCCCAAGCAGCACGCATTGCTAACGAAGCGTTTACGCTGGCTATAGCTAGCCTCCAAGGGCCAGCTACTGGTCCCAATTTTACCGCAATGGCAGGGTCGGTTGATATAGCTTTTCCAATTGCAAGTATTCAAGCTGCAGTTCAAAGTGCAGTCCCCACAGCAATAACCAACGAAATGGGTCCGAACTCTTTTACCAATATTGCCACCGCCGCTGCAACAGCAGTTCGAGAGGCGAATGACCAACAAAAGATGAAAATGAAGGAAGTTGACAAAGCCACGCCAGCGGTTACTTCACAAACGGAAGAAAACAAGGAGAATCACCGACCCGCTCATCCAATACCGGCTTCTATGTATAAAATGCCAGCAAATGATATGTCAGAGACACTACGCTATGGTATGCTGACAGTAAGAAATCTAATTGGTAGCCCACCTATTAGTGATGTAAAGGGTCCTGGGTCACCCGCTACTACGCCGAATAAGCCAGGTCAAGTCAAGGCGCTTGGCTAGCTAAACCCCGTCGATCCCCAGATAATGTTTAAGCAGGTGGGCGATTGCATAGGCAAGTGCAGCAGCGGCGCTACCGTTAAGGAAAGTATCTAGGCCAGCGCGGAACATATTTACTTCGAGCACAAAACCTTTAGCCACCCCAATTCCAAAAAAGGAAATCAACGTAACGATGGTACTCAGGTGGAAATGCTGTTCCGATGTCAAATCATGAATTAAAAATGGCAAAAGCGGAATCACCCCAACAATGAAAAATGAGATAAAAGTAGTCAGCCCAGCGCGCAGCGGATTGGGCGAATGCACCTGCAAGCCAAGCTCTTCAGTTAGCATGGTGTCGACCCATAGCTTATGATCGCTCGTAATAACTTTCACCACTTGTTCAAGGGTTTTGCCGCGAAAACCTTTGCGATAAAAAATTTGCCGGACTTCCTCAATCTCTCCTTCCGGAACCAACTTAATATGGCGCTCCTCTTCGCGCCTAGCCCGATCAACCAACTCTTTTTGGCTTTTGGAATTCTGATAGTTTGAAACCGCCATGCTGAAACCATCGGCCAACAAGTTAGCGCAGCCCAAAATGATTGCAACCGTGGGAGGAAACCCCGCACCATATGCCCCAGCAACTACGGCAAAGGTAGTTACCACCCCATCAATTCCGCCCAAAACCCCGTCACCCAAATAACTATGCTTGGGTTTGCGCGCCACGCGCTCCATAATCGCCTCACGACTATGTGAATGCGCAAGGTTTAACTGTTTATCTTTACGTCTTAATAACTTTTTCATAATTCTACTTTTTATTTACCTAAGCCGCCGCCACGTTCACCAGCACTTTTTAGCGCGCCAACAAAACTCGCTTGACCTAACTCAAGTTTGGCGAGATCCTTCTTCTCGAATTTTTTAGCGATCGAACTGGTATCATAATCGAGTGCGACTTTAACGCCCCTGGTTTTAACATTACTGACGAAGTTTTCAAGTGCAGTTTCACCAGCAAGGCGATTTGGCGAAAGTGCCTTATACATTGCATACACCCAAAAATTGATACGGCGCCTTTTTTCCTTTTCGTCTAAACCACTCCACGGCTGATCTTCTTTCTCCTCTTCTTTATCGCCTTCCTTATCTTTCTTCTCCTCTAACCCCAAAAATCTTTGTAGGAAGGCAATTAAGCTCTGATCAAAGTGCATGGAGTCCATATTCAGTATAAGATACTCCAGCAGCACGCTTAAAAATTGCTTACTTGATTCAAAAGATTTGATCTTGTCCTGATCGTTGGCTGAAATTGCCTTCTTTAATTGGTCAGCAAGTTCAAAGAGGTTAGCCAGATCGTTAGCAGGTGACGCAGATGCGCTCTTATCAAACCTATTTTGAAACACATTCGAATTTTGAGTGGACATAGCTGCCATATAAATGTTTATTAAAAGGTAGTTTTAATAAAAAATTAAACAAGCAAAATATGAAAAAAATAATTTGCCTATCGCTCTTGGTTTTCCTCTCCACCCCTGCTTGGGCGCAAGAAGATGAAGTATACGTTAAAAACTGTCCGACTACTCCAGCATTGTGGGAAATCAAAGGATCACCAGAGATCGCTAAAACTAATAATTTGCGTCGCAAAACTGGCAGCTCTGAGTTCGCCAGCGGTGACTTTGTGGTTATTTCAGGCCGCATCGTGGACGAAAACTGCGTGCCGATTACCGAGGCGACAGTTGAGATTTGGCAAAACAATGCACTTGGGCTAGATCAAGCATCAGAAACCCGCGACCAAAATGTTGATCCTAATTTTTTAGCAACTGGAACTGCCATAACGGATAATTTAGGCTTTTACGATTTTTTTACAATTTTCCCCGGCAAGGGAAAAAATGGCCGTGTGCCGCATATTAATTTCCGAGTAAAACACAGAGATTTCCAGCCCCTGGAGACCGAAATGTTTTTTGAAAATCAGCTTGGCAATGAAACAGATGTGATGTTAAACCAAGAGATTCCTGCGGCTAAACAAAAATTGCTTATTGCAAAAGCTGAAAAAAATGATAATGATTTAGAAAAGGGTATCAAATATGTGTTTGATATAACCTTAGAGGGTATTAACAAATACAAAAAATATTAACCAACTCAAGGAGAGTTCTTATTATGACAAAACTTACAACTGCTGCTATAGCTTTAGTTCTATCTTTTTCAGCTGCTTCTGCTATCGCTGCACCAGCTGCTTCAAACACTCAAGGTGGAGCTTCTAAAGCACAACAACAACAATTAGCTGCTGCTGGCCAACAAGGTTCTGCTGCTACTGCTACAACTTCTGATGATTCAGCTGACAACTCTAACAGCAACGCTGCTAGTCCTTCTGCTCATGGTTCTGCTGCTGCAGCTAACACTAATGCTGCTACTGCTACAACTGGATCAGCTACTGGTACTGGTTCTAAATACTAGTTTTAAAAACTACGTTATTATTGAACGGCAGCCCTGCTGCCGTTTTTTTTTATTGCAATTGCCAAAAAATCATTGCAAGCTGATATATGTTCAACCCTATACAAACAAATGGTAAACAAAATGAAAAAAATACTTTTACTCGGTACAGCAGTATTGCTTGCTACCACGATCTCTGCAGCTAATGCAACTACTACTCAACCAACTGGTCAAGCTCCAGCTCCAGCCACTGCTACAACTCCTACTATGGCAGGCAATGGCGAGCACCATGAAATGAAAGAAGAAAAGCGTGAAGAAATGAAGAAAAAACGTGAAGAGCGTAAGGAAAAGCGTGAAGAAGAACGCAAAGAAAAACGCGAAGAACGTAAGGAAAAACGCGAAAAACGTGAAGAAGAACATAAAGAAAAACATGAAGAGCATAAGGAACAACCAGCTGCAACAACAACAGCTCCTGCTGGAAATTCTGCTCCTGCTCAATAATCTCGCCTTAAGTCAAGTGAATTACTTAAAAAACAGCGGCTTAGGTCGCTGTTTTTTTATTTGCCGCCGATAAAAAAAATATCAGCAAAGATGAAAAGGACTTAAGACTTTAGAAAAAGATCTTAAAGCAGTTAACCTATTTAAAAGGCGGTAGCAAATTACTGCCGTTTTTTATTTGCAAAGATTATAAATTTGGTGCACCATGCTTTTACTGTAATTTTATTTAGGTCAAAAATGAGAAAAGTATTTTTAATTAGTGCCGCTTTACTAGTAACTCAAGTACCTTCTGTTCATGCAGCACCGCCAGTAGATGAACCTCGCGCACAAGTTGCGCAAGATACCACCTCAAACACTCCGAAACCAGCCGCCCCCCTTAAAAGCGCCAAAGTTCAACATCATCATGAAGAGATCCCGGATAGCGTCCGCCAGGAGCTTCAAACCTATAATGAAAAGAAGAAAGCCCTCCGTGAAGCTCTTTCTCCCGAAGCAAAAGCTGCCCTAAAAAAACGTTGGGAACGCCGCAAAGATAAGCGTGATGAAGTGGAAGAAAAAAAACCTACTCCTCCTTCTGATAAGAAATAATTCGGATTGTCTGAGTACTAGAGGTAAGTTATTGGAGTATTAAGCCACCAGCTGCTTCATTTTCTCTACATGGGAAGTAAGTTCGCCATCTTTATACTCAAACTTAATAAACCCACCAAGCTTTAAGCGCCCAAAAAGAATTTCGTCAGCCAATGTCTTCTTGATGTTATTATCAATCAATTGCTCAATGCCGCGCACACCGTTATTCATGCGTGCACTTTGCTTGACAAGCATTTTCTTAGTCGCGTTACTAAGCGATAATTTAATTCCGCGCAGTTTTAAACTGCCGTTAAGTTGCCTGATAAGATTGTCAATTACCCTGAGCACTGCGTCTTGATTAAGTGAATTGTAGGGGAGGAGGAAATCAAGCAAGTTTTTAATTTCAGGTGACAATACTTTGTCAATATTAGACTCCATATTACTCACATTCGATTCCATAAAACCTAGATTGCCATGGTTGCTCACGCGGCTAGTCATAAATACAATGGTGTTCTTGAAATTAATCACCCGCCCAGTTGAGTCCGTAACATGCGCACTATCGAGTATTTGTAGCAGAATGTTGTTAATGTCAGGATGCGCTTTATCAATATCGTCGATCAGAATCAAACTATAAGGTTTGTTAGCAATTTCGTTGGTTAGCAACCCACCTTCCTGATGTCCTACATACCCTGGAGGTGCGCCGAGTAATTTAGATATACTATGCTGTTCAGAATACTCCGACATATCCAGGCGAAGTAAGTTCATATTTAAATGCTTCGCAAGAACGCTTGCACTAAATGTTTTGCCCACACCCGAGGGGCCGTATAACAAAAAACTGCCCAGTGGTTTGTTTGGATTGCGCAGCCCAGCTTTGCTTAGCTTAAGATGGGTACTAATATTTTTGACGGCGTCGGGTTGGCCAATAATTTCATTGGCTAGTAACGATTCAAGATTTTTTAAAAGCTCAACTTCATTAGTGACAAAAGAAGACTTCGGCATGCGCAGCATGCCTGATAAAACCAATTCAATATCTTTGGATTCTACGACTGGCTTTTCGCGTTTAAGCAATTTGATTTTGCTACCCGCTTCATCAATCAAATCAATTGCTTTATCGGGTAACCGGCGATCGGTTAAATACCTATGCGAAAGCTCAACAGCACTTTTAATTGCTCCATCAGTATAGCGAACATTGTGGAAACTTTCGTAATAATTTTTCAGTCCCTTCACCATTTTAATTGCTTCTTCAATTGATGGCTCGTGAACATCAACCCGTTGGAATCTTCTTGCCAACGCCTTATCTTTGGCAAAGTGCTGTTGGTACTCCGCATACGTGGTGGATCCGATACAGCGCAAAGAGCCGCGCGCAAGAGCTGGCTTAAGCAAATTGCTCGCATCTAAAGAGCCTACGTTTGATGCTCCCGCACCTACTAATGAGTGAATTTCATCAATAAATAATATCGCATTGGGGTTGGCTTCAACTTGCTTAACCACAGATTTCAAACGATCTTCGAAATCCCCCCTAAATCTAGTCCCGGCGAGAATCCCACCCAAATCTAGTGTGTAAATAATACAGTCTTTCAGGGCTGTTGGCACTTCATTACGCACGATTTTAAGTGCTAAGCCTTCAGCAATTGCTGTCTTGCCCACTCCTGGTTCACCAACAAAAATTGGGTTGTTTTTGTTACGGCGACATAGTATTTCGATCGTACGTTCTACTTCATTTTCTCGACCAACTAAAACATCTATTTTTTCAGCTTTCGCTCGCTCGTTAAGATTGGTGCAAAATTTTTCCAGCGCCCCTTCAGCCTCGCCTTCCGGGTTGTTTTCATTTAATGGATCACTATGAAAAGGTTTGGGCTCCTTAAGCATATCTGAATGATCTTTTCCTTTATCATTTATCGCTTGCGGATTCGTCTGATTAATTGATATATAGTTATAAACATCAATCTTAGTGATCCCTTGCTCTTGCAAGTAGTATATGGCATGCGATTCAATCTCATCAAACATTTCCAGCAGTACATATGACCCGCATATTTGCGGTAGCCCAAGTTTATGAGCGTTAATTGTTGCGCGGTGAATGACTCGTTGGAAACCAGTAGTTGGCTTTACCTCTTCAACAAAAGGTAAAATTAGATGAGTAAGCTCGGCTTGAATAAATTTTTCCAACTTCAATTTCAAAAAATCTACATCGGCACCTGAGGTGCGCATTGCGCTCCTTGCATCAGCATCCTGCAGTAAAGTAAATAGTAAATGTTCTAATGTGGCAAACTCATGGCGATAGCTCTTCGCAAGGTCGAATGCACTATTCAGACTATTTTCCAGATCCCGTGACAGCATTTTTATCTTCCCTAATTATTAAGCATTCAAGTTTTAAACGTAGTTTATAGGCGTAACTTTTGGCTTCTAATATTTTACTCTCCGCGATATCACGTGTGAAACGGCCGAAAATAACTTTCCCCTTAGATTTCACTTGGAATGCGAGCGTATAAGCTCGGTTATGATCTTCATTGAAAATAGCCTGAAGAATTGCCGCGTACATATCCAACGTACATTCGCTCGAATTTTTAATTATCACTTTATAAAAAGCAGGCAAAGGGTTTGCTACCGTCTTGCGTTGCATGACGAGATTCTTACTAAGCTTATCGGAAAGAACAAAGCTCATTACCGCTGATAAATTTCATATAATTCAATGATATAAGTCGCAAAATTATTTTACAATAGCAAATCTTAATGAAATTAAATAAACCTCCTCATGGGGGTGTAAGGGTAGATTTCAATTATCTATTTCTAAGAATTAATCTTCGCCAAGGAAAGGCGGATGGTATCTTCAAGGGAAAGGTTTTCGTTATCTGCATGAAGATTTTGGATAATTTGAAAGGCATCTTTACGTGAAAATCCAAGATTAGTAAGCGCAGAGAGCGCATCATCTTTAACACTAGAAAGCAACTTAGTCGCCTTGGTTAACGGGATGTTTGCCACTAGCTGCAAATCCTTCTTCGATTTCAACTCATTTACAATTCGCGCCGCTACTTTGCCACCAATTCCACTTACGCGCTTAAATGAAGCTTCGTCCTCGCTTATTATCGAGTTAATTATATCTTGTGGATTCATTATGTTTACCACCGCCAGCGCCATTTTTGGCCCCACACCTTGAACTGTTTGCAGCATCTCAAACCAATATTTTTCGTCCAAAGATGAAAAACCATAAAGTGTAAGCTGATCTTCTTTAACTACCATCTGGGTAAGCAAGGATAGTTTTTGACCAATTTGCAATGCGCCAACTAATTTACCGGTGCAATTCACAATATAGCCAACGCCCCCAACATCCAAAATTAGGGAGCTCTCTGCTAGCGTATCAACGATTCCTGTTAGTTTTCCAATCATAGTCTTAAAATAGACTAAAAAATGTTTCCCGACAAAGAAAAAAGTAGTAGCTTTAAACAATAGATTTGGAGTTCTTTATGTTTGGATGGATAGCAGATATTATTAGAGGCAGAATTATAATGTCTGTGATCAGCTTGGTTGTAACAGCCTATTTAATTGCGTACTCACTCGGCATGACCGATCAACTGGCAGCTGCAATTTCTACTTTCATCAGCACAAACTTACCTTGGATAAAGCCCGCTTTACAATCCGTTTCCTCATTTTTAGACCAAATCGTTGGCTCAACGCCGAAAACAAATTAATTTTACTGCAATGCTCTTTACGAAATAAATCCTTGCACTGGTAGGTTATCGAATATATAAATAAACTGTTGGGAATATATGCTGAGGCTAGATGGTTCAAGCATTAATTAATGCAAGATTTACAGTTGCGCTATGGTTGATAACACTCTTATCAGTGGTTATTAACATTTATTTTATTATACCGAAAGTCAGGGTGACTTTGCCTCCAGTAGAGCAAATCTCCGAAGACTTCGTCGAACCTGTAACTGAACCCACCTCAACTACACTTGCTATTACTAAAGGTGATACCTTGCTTAAAATCTTAAGTAATAACAATGTCTCTACGGCTGACGCCGCAAGAATTATTGATTCTTTCAACAAAGTATTTACCCTTTCAAAGCTACACATTGGCGACAAAATCACTCTCGAGCCCGCCGCTCCTTCTGTGCTCGCTACCGGCGAAATTTATCTACCGCGCAAAATGACAATTGTCAGCGACACCAATGAGATTATTACCCACTATATCGAATCAGAAGATTATTTTGAAACCAAAGTAATACCAATTGAACTACTGGTACAAACGCGTCTGGTCAGCGGCGCAATCAACGGCAGCCTATTTAGTGCCGCTAAAAGTGCCGGGGCGGACACCAATATCATTATGTCGTTTATTAATTTGTACAGTTATAACGTCGACTTCCAACGGGATATCAAAGCTGGCGATGAATTTAAAATTTACTACGAGTTTAAAACAGATCGCAGCGGGAGGAAATTTAAAGATCCCAAAATTGTTTATGCCTCGCTTACTACAGGCAAAGAACAGAAGGATATTTTCCTTTACCAAATGAGCAATGGTAAAATCGATTACTTCGATAAAACTGGGCATAGCATCCGTAAGGCGTTACTTAGAACGCCGGTAAATGGCGCGCGTATTAGCTCGCAATTTGGCATGCGCAAACACCCAGTACTTGGTTATTCTAAAATGCACCAAGGGCTTGATTACAGCGCCCCAACTGGCACGCCAATCCTAGCCTCAGGTGATGCGGTCGTGCAGGCAGTAAAATCACAAAGCAACGGTTACGGCAAACACGTTCAGTTAAAACATAACAGTACCCACGTTACCCTTTATGCCCATATGAGCAAGTTTGCTTCGGGGATTAAGCCAGGTATTCGGGTAAAACAAGGGCAAGTCATTGGTTATGTTGGCTCAACTGGCATGGCAACTGGCCCGCACTTGCATTACGAAGTAATTCAAAGCGGCAAGAAGATAAATCCTTCGAAGGTTGTCTTCCCTAAAGTTCCGCCACTTGCAGGTAACGAGTTAGAACGTTTCAAACGCAGTATTTTAAAATTTGAAAATGTGCTTGCAGTTTACCAAAATCAATTTAGTAACAAGGTGGCTTAAAGGCTTTACATTATGCATAAACACTTAATCTCATTTGCTGCACTTTCAGTTTTATCGGCGTGTCTCACCCAACAGCCAGCGGATGTTGTTGATAAAAGCCATAGCTTCTATGGCAAAAATGTTTTTGAATATACCCCCAAGCAAAAGCAAACTTCTTCGAGTGACATAATTATTTCTCAGCCGCTAGCTCCGCTGCAATCACAAAAAACCACAGCTTATGTCAAAGAGGATGAAACAAAAGGATATCTAACCTCAAAAGAAACTGTCTATAAAGAGGATCCCAAACAACAAGGTACGCCGACCAATACCGACTTAACTGCAGAAGACGAAGAACCGCCAGTTGCCTCCAAGATGCAAGCTGCGCCAATTGCTTCTGCCACCTATTTAACCAAAACTCCGCTTAATTCTGCGCAGTTTGAGTGGCCAATCTCTAATGGCAAAGTTATCCAAAGGTTCGGCAAAATTGATAATAAATTCAATGAAGGCATGAACATTGGCGCGCCTGCAGGTACAACCGTTGCTTGCGCTGGAGATGGCAAAATAATTTACATCGGCAAAGATATTGAAGGTTATGGCAACCTGATAATCGTCAAACATAACAACGACTATATGAGTGCTTATGCACACGTTAAGGATGTGCTAGTAGAAAGAGGTGCTCAAGTTAAAAAAGGGGAAAGCCTTGCCACAGTTGGGCAGACTGGCAATGCAAGCGAGCCCCAACTTCACTTCTCCATCCGCAAAGGTAAAAAAACGATCAATCCTGAAGGCGTGAGTTAATTGGCACTAAGTGACAACACATATGGTCCGCATGGTGGCAATTGGATTCAGACTGAAGAAGGATTTATTGAAATTAGTATTTTTGAAGCTGGGACTATACCGAAGTTTAGACTTTATTTTTATAACTTGAGCAATAATCCAGTTAACGTGCCCACCATAGAAGGGATATGTTTAAAAACAATTCGCCCCAGTGGAGAAACCCAAGCATTTACGTTCACCAAAGGACATAGTTTTTTAGAGTCCCTGGAGGAATTATCTGAGCCACACGAATTTGCAGTCGAGGTAAAGCTCGACCATTACGGGCATAGCCATACCTACGAAACCCAATTTAAAGAATCTACCCACCACCATAATGGCAGTACAGAACATGCCCATAGCCACGGAAGCGGCCTACTAAATAAGTTTATTCACCGATTTGGTCACTCGCACCACATTGCAGAAAAAGTTGATACCGCCATGGAGTCTCATGAACAGGGAATTAAAGCCCTGAAAAACACCCTGCTGATATTAATTGCCACTGCACTTTTTCAAACTGTGATCGTAATGACTTCGCATTCAGTCGCACTGATGGCAGATACTATTCATAATTTCGCCGATGCAACCACTAGCATCCCACTGTGGATCGCTTTTAGCTTAGCAAGGAAGGGAGCCAGCAGACGCTTTACTTACGGCTATGGCAAAACAGAGGATGTGGCCGGTGTATTCATTGTATTCATTATTTTCTTTTCAGCCTGTGTTGCAGCATATCAAGCTATAGAAAAAATAATTAACCCGGTAGCAATGGAGAATCTTGGATTAGTTAGCCTAGCAGCAATTGTGGGCTTTATTGGCAACGAAGTAGTTGCTTCCTATCGAATTCGCGTAGGAAAAGCAATTGGTTCTGCAGCATTGATCGCCGATGGCTACCACGCTAGATTAGATGGCTTTACAAGCCTTGCCGTGATATTGGGCGTTCTTGGTGCAGCATATGGCATACCAATCATTGATCCTTTAGTGGGAATTGTTATTACTTTAACTATCTTAGTAATTGTTAAGGATACCGCAAAAGCAGTGTGGATTCGTCTAATTGATGGGATTGAACCTGAAATTCTGGCGCAAATTGAGCATGCCCCTACCCACGTAAAAGGAATAATAGCTATCCATAACGTTCGCGCCAGATGGATTGGTCATCGCGTTTATGCTGATGTGACTATTGAAGTTGACCCCAAGCTGACGGTGAAAGAAGCTGACGTAATGGCGCAACAAGTAGAAGAATCCTTGCGTAATCATGTACGGTTGTTAGGTAAGGCGGTAGTACAAGTTAGACCTCAAATCAGTGCTACATAGCATTAAAACAATGTCACCGTATTAAAGCTGGTAAAGTGCTTGATAATTGCCATGGTGTCGTGGATGTTATCCCAGAAAAAATTAAATCTGCTATCAGGCAAGTATAATGGAATATCTTTAACCTTCAGATCAGCAGGAACTTTCTTCTGTTCGCTCAGCCAGTTAATTGCTGTTTCTTCATCACCCAAAGCGTCAATCAATCCATTAACTACTGATTGCCTGCCCGTAAAAACGCGACCTGCGGTCACTTCTGCAAAGAACTCCGGCTTAATCTTGCGACGGTCTTTTAACATGTCAACAAAGGTAGCGTAGACATCTGAGCTAATATGCTCCAACTCGTAGCGCATTTCCGGACTCATTTTATCCGTCGGGATTGGCCCACCTTTGAATGGCGATGTTCTGATGGTATTAAATTTAACCCCAATTTTTTCAGCAAGTTCAGTGACCTCAAAGCTCATACTAATTACACCAATTGAGCCCGCAATTGAAGTTTCACGAGCGATAATGTAATCTGTACCCATCGCCGCCATATAGGCGCCTGATGCTGCCATATCGTCAATTACCGTCACAATTGGCTTCTTTTTAGAAATCTTACGGAATGCATGAAGGAGATTTTCCCCACCAACTGGTGTACCGCCACCACTACTGATATGGACAATAACCGCTTTAATCGCATCGTTCTCATAGATGTCATTAAGAATTTCCAAACGATCGCGATCGTTGAGAATCATCCCCGTAAGTTCGATCCGTGCAATGTAGTTAGACTCAATGACCGATACTTTCGACGGCTTAGCACTATCGGTACTAAAGACCGATAACAGCAAAAACACAAAGGCAATAATTGCAACGAGCCGCCAACTGGTAAGTTTTTTCTTCAATTTTATCCGGTCAAGAATTTGGTCTGCAGATAATGACATAGAGCCTCTATTTCTTCTTTTTCTTATTGGTTTTCTTTTTAACTTCTGGGGCAGCCGGTGTATCAACTACTTCCTCAAGCTTTTTTTCTTCAGCAACAACTGCCGGTTTAGAGTTTTCACAAGCCGCAACCTGAACATCAAATTTAGGGTGTTCAAACGTCGCTGCAGATGAGCTCCCTGAAAACATCCAGCCATAAAACAAACGCTTTTTGGTTGGCAGGGTGGCATCATAAATCTCCACCAGTCCCTTCGCTTCAGGTAGTAATGTTGGATAATTTGGACTCCAACAAGATAGCGCCCTAACCACCAATTCATTAAATTGGATATGGTTCCCTACCTTAATGCTATAATTGTATACTTTACCTAACGTCTTATCCAGCACGCGAATTTTAGCAACGGATCTAAAATCCCCGTCTTTTGGCATCTCTTCAAACTTCTGGGTATCATTCTCAGGTACATCTTCGGGATCTAGTTGCTCTTTCTTGGCCTCACCGCCAAATAAAATGTCAAATATACTCTTCTGCTCCTTTTGGTAAGGCTCCTCAACTGGGATTGCGTCTTCATCGCCTTCTTTTGCTTCAGTTGATTGCGTACCTTCGCCGACACCGGGCTCAAGAAGCTCTTCATCAATCTTTTCATCGGGGGAAATAACCACTGCATTCTCAGCATATGCCCCACTAGAAACCAAAAGCAGCACGGTAAAAATAATGATGAAGAATCTATTTTGTAGCATCGGTTCCTTTCTTCTCATCACCAGCGTTTTTGCTTGCCCCATTAAATATGTATTTACCCAATAGACCTTCAAGACTTATTGAAGACTGGGTGTACTCAATTTTCTCACCATTTTTTAGCATAGCAGGGTCCGAACCAGGAACTAAAGAAAGATATTTTCCACCAAGTAAGCCATCACCAACAATTTCAGCTGTAGTGTCTGCAGGAACTTCAATTCCTGAACTAACACTTAACTCAACGATTGCTTGATAGGTTTTATGGTCAATTGAAAGCGACGTGACTTTGCCGACTTTAATCCCGCCAATTTTCACATCACTCCCTAAAGACAAACCATCCGCACGACTAAACGATGCAAGTAATTTATAAGCATTTGCCGTGCTTTTTACTTCGGTAGTGGAGTAGGCAAACCATAAAAATACCGCTGCAATAATAATTACAAAGGCGCCGACTAACGTTTCTACAAAATTCTTATTCATTTTAATTACCTATTAGGATTCCAAGATTCATAATCACCAGTTGCTTTAGCGCGCTTTCCGCCACCCAAGATATGCCCCTGGGGATAATATGCATAGGCAGTACCGGTTAAATTAGGCTTCTGGGCTTTTTCCCAGAAATATTTTTTGCTATTAGAAGCTGGAACATCATCTGATTGATAATGCAGCCAGTTAAACCATTGCGACGGGACTTTGCTAGGCTCGGGAATACCTTTATAATACACCCAACGGTGGTTGCGACCGAATTCTCTGGTAGAAGATTTGCTTTGATAATACTTATTGCCGAATTCGTCCTTTCCGACGAACTTCCCGTGCAACATAGTATAAAACCAAGTAGAAAATTTATTCATATAACAAAGAAATTTATCTTCTAATATAGTGTTTACCGAGTATCTGTCTAGTGAAATCAATAAATTGACCAGGCAAAATATTTTAAATTTTTACTTGAACTTTGCTCAGGAAAAAAAGTACAATGATTTATTAAAGTAATGTTAAGAGGTGAATAAATGGTGCTCACTAATAAAGTAAAAACCAAACCTAAAGCTACCGCTGTAAAGCAGGTGAAGCCAAAGGCTAAACAGAATTTTTCTTTGAGTTCATATAAACCTACCGATCATGAAGAATATATGAACGGCTTACAATTAGACTATTTCAAAAGAAAATTAGTCTATTGGAAGGATGAGCTTAAACAAGAATCTCAGCTTACAGTGGATCATCTCCAGCAAGAGAATTTCAGGGAACCCGATCTTAACGATTTAGCAAGTAAGGAGTCTGAGACTGCCCTTGAGTTAAGAACCAGGGATAGGTATCGCAAATTGATGAGCAAGATCGACGCCGCCTTAGACCGCATTGAAAAAGGCAGTTATGGCTTTTGCGATGAAACCGGCGACCCCATTGGCCTCAAACGACTTGAGGCGCGACCAATTGCTACGCTTTCCATCGAGGCGCAAGAGCGTCACGAACGCTTCGAAAAAAGCCATAGCGAAGAGTAATACACATTCCAGCTTTTATATAAACAAGCTAAGATTGCGGGAATAGAACGAACATGTGCTAACTTTAAAACTAGATTTGGCAGTCTTCAACCACCTACACCAAAGAGCAACAGCCTTGTTGATGAGCCGCGCGGCGCTTACGCTCTTTTCCCGCATGGCTTTGCTTATGCAATTCAGGATTAATCACCATCTCCATTTCCAAATCGCCATAACCATTTTTTTCAAACGACGCCACCCAATCCTCAAGCTCATCTTTATAGCGAGCTTCATTCACGCCACTGGTATAAACTGGCTCATCATCCTCAGGTAAGTCAAAAGTAACTCTTTTCTTTTTCACGCGCTGCTTCTACTCATATTCACGCCACTTTAATCGTATAGTTAAATTTTATTCCTTCAATCATCGACTCAATACCACCATCAGCTTTAGCGATGCTAACGGTCAAGGTCTGCTCTTTAATATAACCATCCCACATCGCAATTGCGACATTAAGCTCCGCGTCTTGAGCGAAATAAGTTATGTTAATCCGGTCGGAAACTTTTAAATCGGCATCCTTTCTTGCCTGTTGAATCACGCGGACGAAGTCGCGCGCGAACCCTTCCAACTTCAATTCTTCCGTGATGTGTAAATCTAAAAGCACCAATGCATCGTTGCTAGAAAGCGGCGCGAGTTTGTTTTTAAATTCATCCTTAGGCTCAAGCAACAAAGTAAATTCATCGTTATGCAGAGTCTGCCCGGCGATAATTAGCTTGCCACCAATAAACTGCCAATCCCCAGCTTTTTGCGCTGTGATTACATCTTTAACTTTAGTCGGTAAGCGCTTACCCAGCGCTTGAAAGGCAATCTGCAATTTATAGTTGGCAAACTCAGTAAGCTGCGATTTATCCAAATTTTTCCACTCCTTGACGTTTATTTCATCAAGAACTAACTGGGTCAGTTCAGGAGAAATTGCGCTATCAGCCACACCAATAAATGTTACCGATGCTAAAGGCTGGCGAACTCTGGCTCCTGCTTCACTGCGAATAAATAATGCAGCTGCGCAGGCATCACGAACACGTTCCATCTGATGAATAAGATCATAATCAATTTTATGTGGAAGATTGGATGGAAATTTTTCTAGATGAATACTCGGACTAGCTGGCACTAAATTTTGGTGAATTTCTTCAGTCAAAAGTGGCAATAATGATCCGCTAGCACGCATCATAGTGACTAGCACAGTGTAGAGTGTATTATAAGCGAATTGTTTATTGGCATCCTTTTCGCTTTTCCAAAAACGCTCGCGCGAACGGCGGATATACCAGTTATTGAGAATTTCAAAAAAGTTCTCAACGGTTTTGCATGCCGCCATGGTGTCGTAAGCGTTCATGCTCATTTCCACACTATTAACCGCTTCAACGCATTTAGAAAGAATGTACTGATCAAGTAAATTACTTGATCCAAAATCCAGTTCGGCTTTGATTTCGTCCGCATTAGCATAAAGCACAAAGAAATTATAGGCATTCCATATTGGCTTGATCACTGCGCGTACCGCTTCTTTAAAGCCATCGCGCTCAATGATAAAATCATGTCCGCGTAACGCCGTTGAAGAAACCATATACCAACGCATGGCATCAGAACCGAAGGTATCAAACACCTCTTTTGGATCGGGATAATTTTTCAGCCGTTTGGATAACTTTTGACCATCGCTACCAAGTAACACACCGTGACAATTACAATTTTTAAATGGTGGGCGATCAAATAGCGCCGTTGATAACACCAGCAACGTATAAAACCAACCCCGTGTTTGGCCTTTATATTCCACGATGTAATCCGCGGGGAAGTTTCTCTCAAACCACTCTTTGTTTTCAAATGGATAGTGCGCTTGCGCATAAGGCATTGAACCGCTTTCAAACCAGCAATCCAGCACTTCAGATACGCGCACTAGTTTTGATTTACCAGTCGGGTCTTTAGGGTTTGGCTTAGTTAAAGTATCGATAAACGGGCGGTGCAAATCGGTAACTTTCACCCCAAAAGAATCTTCAATTTCCTTGATCGACCCATACACTTCAATGTGTGGATATTGAGGGTCGTCACTTTTCCAAATTGGTATTGGACAGCCCCAATAACGGTTACGTGAAATCGCCCAGTCGCGAGCATTTTCTAACCACTTACCAAACATGCCATCTTTAATATGTGCGGGCATCCAATTGATTTGTTGGTTGAGCTCAATCATGCGATCTTTAATCGCCGTTACCTTCACGTACCACGATGGTAGCGCGCGGTAAATCAGTGGTGTATCGGTACGCCAACAGTGCGGATAGTTATGCAAGAATTGCTCAGTCTTGATCCAATTCCCCTGGCTTTTTAGGCGTTTGATTACTTCATCAATCGTATCAAAAACATGAATGCCGATAAAATCGGTAATTGGGTGGATGAACTTCGCGCCCTCGTCAATTGGGCATACAACTGCGATATTATTTTCTTGGCAGATAATTTGATCGTCCTCACCAAAACCTGGCGCCATATGTACAACACCCGTTCCATCTTCAGTAGTAACGTGGTGACCATCAACAATTACAAACGCATTGGGTTCATCTTTATAGTATGGGAAAAGTGGATGGTATTTAATCCCGAGTAATTCCGCACCTTTTGCCGTGGCAACAATATCTTTACCAATTTCTTTTTCATATTTTGCCACAAGTGCCGCAGCTAAAATATAACAATTTCCTTCATGAGCAACGCAAGCATAGTCAATATCTTTACCCACCGCAGCAGCAAGGTTTGAAGGTAACGTCCAAGGAGTTGTCGTCCATGCCATGAGCTTGTATTTGCTATAGCCCTCTGGGGCAAATTTCGGCTTAGTTAACAGATCAAAAGTTACGGTTGTGGATTTGCTCGCTTTCTCGCGGTAAGCGTTATCAACTTTAGTTTCAAAGTCTGAAACCGGCGTTTCGCATGCCCAAGAGTAGGGCAGAACTTTTAGTGATTCATACACTAATCCTTTATCGAAAAGTTGTTTAAAAGCCCACAGCACACTTTCCATGAAGTTAATATCCATGGTTTTATAATCATTAACAAAATCAACCCAGCGCGCCTGGCGGGTTACGTAATATTCCCATTCCTTGGTATAAGTCAGAACTGAGTTTTTGCAATGTTGGTTGAACTTGTCGATACCGAATTTTTCAATCGCAACTTTTCCCGAAACACCTAAATCTTTTTCGGCAGCCATTTCCGCAGGTAATCCGTGGCAATCCCAACCGAACCTACGGTCAACTTTATATCCTTGGGAAGTTTTATACCGCGCAACAATATCCTTTTTAAAACCAGTTAGTAAGTGACCGTAGTGTGGCAAGCCGTTAGCGAATGGAGGGCCGTCGTAAAACACGAAGTCCTTGTCACCTTTAATTGACTTTTCAAACGTTTTATCTTGCTTCCATTTGGCAATTATTTTTTCCTCAAGCTCAGGGAAATTCGGATTGGGATTAACGTCTTGGTAAGATTTATTGCTCATGCTCGTGCCTTATTGATTGAGGGAAATATACACTATTTTTGCCCAGTCATCCAGTACGAAGTATTATTGCATCTGTTAATTTGAAATGTGGTTGGGTTTTACTACTCGATGATTTGTGGCGTTGCGGGTTGGGTTATGTATTGGACTATCCTTGTGCGCTGAAGCACATAAGGGTCACAGGTTACCACCGCTTCATTACTCCTGCCTAAATCACCTTGAGTTAATGCAGTGCTACTCACATTGCTGTTTAGGCTGTGAGTGGGTGGATTTTCTATGCTGTTCATCAGTTCATTGATATTGAGATCAGGAAGTTCATTGCCAAAATCAACTCCTAGTTCTTCTCGCTGCGGCTGAGATAGGAGGCTATATGCTGTTTGACCCCTCTTATTCATTAAAAACATCGCCTTCCGTCCTTCTGGATATCTTAACATGGGGGGAAGTTGCTCTGTATGTCTGTTTAGAATCGCCAACTGAAGTGGGGTGTAGCCATTAGTGTTTTGTATGGCTAGAGCCGCTTGCCCTTCTTTATGCTTTAGTATCTCAGGGAGTTGGTTGATATTGCCCAGACGGGCTGTGAAGTGCACTGGGGTATCGCCTCCGGAGTTTTTTATAGACAAAGCTGTCTGCCCTTCTTTATATTTTAGCATGGAGGGGAGTTGCTCCGTATATCTGTTTAGAACAACTAAGTGCAGTGGGGTATCGCCACTAGCGTTCTTTATCGATAAAGCTGTTTGTCCTTCTTTATGTCTTAGCATTAAGGGGAGTTGATCCGTATATCTGTGTTGAACAGCCAACTGCATAGGGGTGTCACCATATTTATCCCTTATGGACAAGACCTTTTTCCAATCTTCATTTTGTAACAATCTGGCGATTAAGATATATGAATTAGCCACTACTGCCAGATGTAACAACGATTTTCCAGAGGAGCCAAACGTCTTATCCAAGTCCAAAGAAATATCAACGCCTACTTTAGACCCGACCACATTGACTAAACCAGAAGCTTCTTGAGGGTGATTCGCGCACCAATCCAGCAAATCTTTTTTAGTGTCGTATTTCAGGAACGCTGCAAGTTCTTTTGCACCCAGCCATTTGATGTCATCCCAAGTAAATTGCAAATCATCAATTTTTTTTATTGTTTCTTGTGGAGCTTGTTTCATGATCGTCAATGCGTTATATTCTTTGCGAAACGCTAAAGCAGTCACTATCGCCTGTCAAGAGAACAAGTTTTCTAATAAGTTAGCCGGATTTTTCAGATCGAATAATAGAAAAACGATTACGTACCAGGTGCTACACTCGTTTTGATAAAAAGATCGCAGTTTTGCTAGCGCACCGCACAAATTGGGTCAGCAAATTATATGCAGGCGCCTCTTTGGCACCATATTCAAGCCCCGTATCGCGGTGCTCCAATTCTTCAGCGCGAAATTTTTCAATTTTTTTATACAACTCTTTTTCTGATGATTTGTTTAATAAGCTTAGCTGTTCTTGATAATGCTCATCAATAACTTCCTCAACCGCCACCGTACAAGCCATAGCTGCTTTCTCACCTAACAGCGCAGTTCCTGCACCCAGCGCAAAGCCTGCTAAATTCCATAGCGGAGTAAAAATGGTGGGCTTGATGTCGCGCGCTTTTCTTTGCTGATCAAAATACTTAAGGTGCTCAAGCTCTTGCTCATACATATGCTGAATTTTCTTATTGCCAGTAAGTATGGCAAGCTGCCCTTCGTAAATGCGCTTAGCGCCAAATTCTCCGGCTTGATTAACGCGGATTATTGATTCTAAAGCTTGCTTATTTAGTGTCTTCTTCATAACGGATATTACGGGTAAAACAGATTGAAAAAATTAATGAAAAAACAAATAGTACCGCTGAGTAAATAAAATTCCAACCAGCTAAACTTATCCTAAATAATGTCCACTGAACGTGATCACAGCTAACCACCTCGCGCTTGAGCATTAGATCTCTGAACTGATCAAGCGTTTCGGCTTTGCTAAAACCCATATCGGTACTAGTACATGAAGTGCTGAAATGGAACCAGCGCTTCTCCGACGATAAGTGCATAAAGCCCATCGACATATTGCAAAATATCAGCAGCACTATGATGTAGCTAATAAAGCGGTCAACTACCCTGGTCATAATGCCAAAGCGAGTCGTAATTAAAAAATTAGATAGAAGGCCAACAATGCAAGTGCTAGCAACTCCATAATAAATCCAGCGCTGATAATAGCAAAAATGGCAGGGCTGAAGTTCATAGGCATACTCAAGGATATAGGCCAAACCTAGTGCAAAAACGCTGGCGCCAAGAATTAAATTAAAGAAAATTCTATAATACTTATGCATTAGTTATTACCGAAAATGAAAGTTGTTTCTTTGCTAATTGTTTTATCAGATTTTTGTTCTTTAAGCTCGAAGAAAATTTTATCCTGGCTGACATTACTCACTTCATGAGTTTTAATATAAACTTTGAATTCCTGTTCCTCCTCTGCTTTAAGCGTGAAAGAGAAGTTTTGCGCATAACTTTCAGTTAGCCCCTCAACCTTGATTTCCGCATCATTTAGCCCCGCGACAGAAAGAATAAAATCTTCTTCAAAAGAAGTGCGGTTAGAAAGTTTTAGTTGGTAAGTGTTACGAATTTCTCCACTCGGCAGGATAGTAAATAATGCTCCGCGGTCTTTTAATATCGCAATGCTATAAAGGGGCTTATTAAGCAGCGCATAAAGAACTAGCGAACACACTATAAAAAAGACTTTGGCAAAAATTATGTTCTTAAGCTTAAAGATTTTTCTTTTATAGAGCTCTCCCTTCTTCTTAATTTCAATGGAATTCACGCTATCGTAACCAATCAAATTCAGGGGACGATTAAGTTTTCCCATTACAGAGTTACAGGCGTCCACGCACAACCCGCAACCAATACATGAGAGCTGCATTCCCTCGCGGATGTCGATTCCCATTGGGCAAACCACCACACATTTCCCACAATCAATGCAATCACCAAGTTCACGATTTTGTGGGTTGTAATTACCCCGTGGCTCACCCCGCCAAGTATGGTAGGTAACAATGCTTGAGTCATTATCTAACATAACCGACTGGAACCGACCATAAGGGCACATATAAGTACAAACCTGTTCGCGGACATATCCTGCAAATAGAAACGTGGAAGCGGTTAGACCAAGTAACCAAGAAAGTCCTCCTGATGTCACCGATAGGGAAACAATATCTTTAACCAAAGTTGGCGCATCATAAAAATAACAAACCCAGCCAAAGGCAAAACCGAAGGCAATGCCGAGCCAACACAAATAAGTTAGTCCCTTCTTTTTTCGTTTCTCATGATCCCACGGGCTCTGATCGAGCTTCATGCGTGCATTGCGGTCGCCCTGAAAATAGTGTTCTACTTTGATAAACAAATCGACAAATACGGTATGCGGGCAAGTATAGCCACACCAAATCCTGCCATAGAGTGAAGTGACAAAAAACAACCCCATCGCACCCAACATTAATAGAGCAGCAAGATAGTAAGCTTCCTCTGGCCAAATTTGAATGGCAAATAAATACGCTTTTCGGTTGGGTAAATCCATCAGGATTGCTTGGTTAGGCATATTAAGTCCGCGATCCCAACGCAGCCAAGATGATAGAAAATAAATTGCCAACAAGCAAAACGCCGCCCAATTTTTAATGCCGCGGAACTTACCAGTAATTGATTGTGCGTATACTCTTGCCATGAAACCATCCTAACTTAATTAGATTGGTTTTTATACCAGAAAGTCAAAAAAAAAGGCGGCAACCAGTGCCACCTTTTAGATATCATATAGCGAATATTATTTCTTAGCTTGCGCTTGCGCAGCTTTAGGAGCTGAGTGAGCTTGTGAAGAACAACTTCTGCCTGCTTGAGAAAACTCTTGCGCAGCTTCAGCAATACGACGATTGCAAATATCAACAATCTCCATCGATGCTTTAGAAGCCATTTCAGCCATTTCTCTCGCATTGTTGCAAGCAGCTTGAACCATTTGCGTATAGAAGTCCGCTTGAGTTCTTTGCGCGTCTTCAGGAGAACGGCTAGAGCATGCTTCACGGAAACATTCCATAGAATTCTGTGCATTCTGTTGTGCAACCTCAACAATTCGTCTAGTCATTGCTTGCATGCCTTCAACCGCAATTTGATTTGCAGCTGTTGCAGCTTCTACATTTCGGGAAGCTTGGTCTTTATAAGAAGACATATCTCCCATATTAGGCATCATTTTAGAAAACTGATTCATATTTTGAGTCCAGCTCTCAAATGGATTATTAAAATTTCTAGCTTGTGCAGACATG
This sequence comes from Rickettsiales bacterium, assembly GCA_044446225.1. Lineage (GTDB taxonomy): Bacteria > Pseudomonadota > Alphaproteobacteria > Rickettsiales > Midichloriaceae > JBIOER01. Next base: position 31,058 of record JBIOER010000002.1, read on the forward strand.
GTTCACCTCTCCAATTAATAATTAAACTAGCCCTGGTAGGTTAGCAAAACAAATTGTGCATTGCAACAACTATTTTATAGTGGCGCAAATTTGTTTATTATTCAAATAGTAAATTATGCCTGTAACGTAATTTTAATCTTTACTATTCTACTAACTCACCCTGGATACTGTTTTGACCCGCCCTGGTAATTAATACCTCCCGCGTTTGGCCGTATAGAGCTGATCCACCCCCTTCAACCACCACTGTTTGCATGTATGGAGACTTACCTTGAATCTGCCCATCTTTTTTCGCCTGATCGACAAAAAGGACGGGGAGGGTTTTACCCACGCAAGCTTGGTTAAACTCCATTTGCTTGCGAATAATTAATGCCTGCAAGCGTTGCAAGCGCTCGCTTTTTACCTCCTCTAAGACTTGATCTGCAGAAACCGCTGCCGGAGTGCCAGGGCGCGGGCTATATTTAAATGAGTAGCATTGTGAGTAGCCAACCTCTTCAACAATTTTCATAGTTTCTTGGAAGTCTTCTTCGGTCTCGCCAGGAAAGCCGACAATAAAATCCGATGAGAACGCCATATCTGGCCGCGCTTTGCGGAATTTAGCAATCAACTCCAAGTAAAACTCTCTGGTGTGCTTGCGGTTCATCGCTTCCAGCGTTCGGTTACTACCAGCTTGTATCGGCAAATGCAGGAATGGCATCAGCTTTGGCTCACGAGCGTGAACTTCAAAAAGCTCTTCGTCGACCATATCCCGCGGGTGGGAGGTCATATACCGTATGCGCTCTAGCCCATCAATTTGCGCGAGGTTTTTAATTAATTTACCCAAGCTCCAAGTGTTAGAATCATCCGCCAAGCCATGGTAGCCGCTAACATTTTGCCCCAGTAGCGTCAGCTCTTTAGCGCCCATTGCCACTAATTTAATCGCCTCACGGCGCACTTCAGAAACGGTACGTGAATATTCTGCTCCTCGAGTATAAGGGACAACACAAAAATGACAGAACTTGTCGCAACCCTCTTGCACAGATAGGAATGCAGCTATGCCTTGGTGTTTAATCTCACCGCCAATTTGGTCAAACTTACTGTCTTCAGGAAAATCTAGATCGATCACCCGCTTATCGTTTCTGGCGACCTTAGCTAAAAGCTCTGGTAAATTTTGGTAGGATTGTGGGCCCACTACTAAATCCACATACGGCGCGCGCCTAAAAATCTCTTCCCCTTCGGCCTGCGCAACGCAACCAGCTACGGCAATAGTCCGTTTTTTAGTTGAGTTCTTTTTGATCCTACCCAACTCCGAATACACTTTCTCCGCGGCCTTTTCTCGAATGTGACAGGTGTTTAAGATAACTAAGTCAGCTTCTTTTGAGTTAAGGGTCATCTCGTATCCGTGGGGTTTAAGTAACTCCTCCATCTTAACCGAATCGTAAACATTCATCTGACAACCGTAGGTTTTAATAAAAAGTTTCTGCATATTTTAAAGTCCATTCTTTAGGCCGGCATTTTATAGGGTTTTGCCACTTTTGCAACTTTTACTAATTCTAATACCATTTTCCAATATTTGCTCTATGATAGGGGAAAACGAATTTGAATTATAAATGACAGTAAACTTAGAAAAATACAAAGATAAGCTTCTTTTCCTTCCAATTGGCGGAACAGAGCAAATAGGGCTCAACCTTTATATGTACCATTATAACGGTAAGTGGATCATCGTGGATTTCGGCTTAGGTTTTGCCGATGAGCACTATCCCGGGGTCGAAGTTTTAGTACCCGATATTAGCTTCATTCAAAAATATCGCAAAGATGTTTTGGGTTTAGTGTTAACTCACGCTCATGAAGATCACATCGGCGCATTACAATACCTTTGGGGCGAAGTTCAACTGCCTATTTACGCAAGTAAATTTACCACCGCGGTAGTAAAATCAAAATTAGCTGAAAGTGGTTTGGCGCAAAAATGCAATATTAATGTCGTTAAACCCAACACCAAATTCAAACTCGGTGAGTTTGAGATTGAGTTTATTGGCCTTACCCACTCTATTCCCGAAATGAACGGGCTAATGATTCGCACCCCGTCAGGAAATATTTTCCATACCGGGGATTGGAAATTTGATGATGAACCTGTAATTGGCAAAACTTCTAATATCGATGCGCTTAAACGCATTGGCGATGAAGGCGTGCTTGCAATGATTTGCGATTCCACCAATATTTTCTCGGAAGGACATTCCGGTTCTGAAGGATCACTAGTAGATAGTTTCAAAAAGCTATTCGCCGGACAAAAAAACCTCATCGTTGTTTCTTCTTTCGCTTCAAATATTGCTCGAATTCACACGATAGCCAAAGCCGCCCAGTTAATTGGCCGTAAGGTAGCGTTATCGGGAACTTCTCTGTGGAGAATGTACGAAGCCGCTCTAGACTGCGGGTATCTGGATGACTTAGATTCCTTTATTAAAACTCGCGACATTTCCAAGTACAACAAAAAAGACATCGTTGTAATCGCCACCGGTTGCCAAGGAGAACCGCGTGCGACTATGGCTAAACTCTCCCGCGAAGAACACCCGGACTTCAGATTAAGCAAAAATGATTTAGTGATTTTTTCATCAAGGATTATCCCTGGTAACGAAAAGAAAATCTTTAGACTTTTCAACAAGTTCTGCAAAAGGGGCATTGAAGTTCTTACCGAGAAAGACCACTTCGTTCACGTTTCTGGTCACCCAGCACGCGAAGAAGTTTCCCATATGTATAGTTATGTGCGCCCAACAATTGCAATTCCTATGCACGGCGAGCCGATGCATATTCATGAGCATACCAAGTTTGCTAAGGAACATGGTGCTAAATTCGCCCTTCACGTGGAAAATGGCTACTTAGTGGATCTGAATGCAGAAAAACCAACTGTGCTTGGCCAACTAGCAACTGACGTAATGGCTGTAGATGGTAACTTTGTTATCCCCGCCAGTAGCGAGATTATGTCCCTGCGCCGCAGAATGCGTGATAACGGTGCGATTTTTGTCACCTGTATTTTTGACAAAGCGGGTAGGTTACTTAAAGATCCCACCATTATCGCTCCAGGCAGCTTAGATTCGCTTGAAGATAAAGATTATTTCGCAATGCTAAGAGAGCAAATTAAAGAATCAATCTCCATGCATAAACGAAATTTCACCGCAAATCTTGAAGATAAAATTCATTCAATTATTAAGAATTTTTATAAGGCTGAGATTAACAAGCAGCCTAAAATCTTTGTCCAAATTGAGAAGTTAGATATCTAATGAAAATTCGTCTTGGAACTAGAAAAAGTAACCTTGCCTTAAAACAAACCGAGATTGTTAAAGCTGAGTTGCTTCAAATAGATCCATCGCTCCTCTTTGCAACTCAAGAGATCATAACTACCGGCGATATCAATTTAGAAAGTAATCTTTATGAAAGTGGTGGCAAAGGTCTGTTCCTCAAAGAAATTGAGCAAGCTCTACTTAATGATGAAATAGATATTGCCATCCATTCACTTAAAGACGTGCCGGCAATTCTGCCAGCAGGTTTGGAGCTGTGCGCAGTTTTGCGGCGCGAAGACCCTCGGGATGTATTCGTCTCAAAAAAATATTCTTCAATTTGGGAGCTACCCTTAAATGCAGTTGTTGGCACATCTTCACCGCGCAGAAAAGTGCAATTACTGCAGATGCGCCCCGACCTTACTATTGTGAATTTCCGCGGCAACATCAATACCCGGCTCGACAAAATCGAGCGCAGTGAAGTTGACGCTACAGTCCTTGCACTTGCTGGACTTAAGCGACTGTCGCTTGAAAGAAATTTTTTAGCTTTCGAAGTTGATGAAATGTTACCAGCCATCGGCCAAGGGGCAATTTGCATCGAGAAAAAAATTACCAATAAAGCTTTTGATCATCTTCTATTACAAATTAATGATGCTCACACCCAAGTAGAAGTCCAGGCAGAGCGCCGGTTTATGCAACTGTTTGGCGCTTCCTGCAACACGCCAATTGCTGCCTACGCACAAACCAGAGGTAATAAACTTCTCTTCAAAACGATGTACCATGATCCGGCTCGGAGCAAAACATTTTACTCACAGCAAACTGGTTATATTTCAGAGTCGCTGCAACTGGCCGAACAAGCGTTTAAGCTTTTTACTCACTAGACAACGACGGAATAGAACGGGGGGTTTGATAAATTTAGTGTCATTACCTGAGGTTTGTTGTATAATACGATCTATAAGCGAACTTTTGGAGGATTATCATGCCATTAGAAAGATATTTAGACCCCCAAAACAATGTAGCATTCAAAATGATCTTCGGCACTGAAAAGCATAAAAAGCTGCTCATCCATTTTTTAAATGACATCCTCGGTAACGATGTTAAAATTAGCGACATTGAATTCTTAAAGACCTCTAAAGATCCAGAAATATCATACAAAAAACAAAGTGTCGTCGATGTTCTATGTAAGGATGAGAAAGGCGAGCGCTACATTGTGGAAATGCTGTTCGCGAGGTCAGCTGGTTTTGAGGAAAGAGCGCAATATTACGCGGCTCGAGCCTATGTGGATCAAATGAAGAAAGGCGGGGCATACGAAGGTTTAAAAAGAATAATATTTTTAGCAATCACTGATTTCGTAATGTTCCCCAACAAAGCTGATTATAAATCCGATCATGTTACTTTAGATAAGAAGAATCAAGCGCACGATTTAAAGGCATTCTCATTTACCTTCATAGAATTGCCCAAATTTAACAAGACTAGAGCTGAGATCAAACAGTTAAATACCTTACTTGAAAAGTGGTGTTACTTTTTTAAGTACGCCCCCGAGACTACAGCACTCGAGTTACAGCAACTTACAGGCACCGATATTGTAATAAAGGATGCCTATGAAGTACTTGATAAATTTGGTTGGAGCGATGAAGAGCTTTTAACTTACGACCAAGAAACAAAGCGCCAAATGGACGAAGACGCCATCGAACGTCAAAAATTAAACGATGCCGAAGCAAGATTAAAGGAAGCCGAAACATATGGCCTTGAGAAAGGCATGCAGCTAGGAATAAAGCATGTCGCCTCTGGCCTGTTAGCTAAAGGACACGATATCCCTACCATTTGCGAGTTAACAGGCTTATCGGAAGCAGAGCTTATTAAGCTGAAGGAAACGAAATAGAAATACCTGCCATTCTCGATTACAACAACTTTACAACTAGTTTGCCAGTAGCACTTAGCTCCTCACCTTTTCTACGCGGACGGTTTTGATGCGCCGCATGTTCGCGTCAAGAATTACAAAAAGCAGTCCTTTGGGATGCTCAATTTTATCGCCTTTCTGCGGGATACGGCCAATAAGAGAGATAATTAGCCCTGCCAAAGTATCGTACTCGGACTCATCTTCTGAAATATTCATATCGAGCTCCTTCTCCAGATCTTCAACGTGAACGCGTGCATCACAAACCCAAGCCCCCTCTTTATGTGAGATGTAGTTTTTGCTTTTTTCCAATTCGTGTTCGTCGGTAATATCGCCAACGATCTCCTCGATAATATCTTCAATGGTAACCAATCCATCAGTGCAGCCGTGCTCATCAATCACAATCGCAATGTGAGTTTTAAGGGTTTTCATTCTGGTGAGGAGATCAGAAATTTTCATCGTCCTGGGTATGTGCAAGATGCTGCGCATATTAGCTGCAGTAGAAAATTTGCTAGCGCCGCTTTTGAACAATTCCTTGATGTGGATAAAGCCGATAATATCTTCGATCTTGTCTTTATAAACTGGAATCCGCGAATAACCATGTTCAATGAATAGCTTCTGTAAAGTTTCATATTTACTTTTGTGCGAAATCGCAACAATCTCCGCACGCGGTACCATAATGTCTGCAGCTTCCAAATCACCGAACACCAAAATATTTTCCAGAACATTCTTTTCTTCCTGGTGGACGCTTTTGTCCATGTGGTGGTCTTTGATAACCTCCGAGATAGATTCTTCAAAAGTGGTTTTTGGTATTACTGATTTTATGGCATCAAATATTTTAGTATAGAGTTTTTTCTTTTTTGGTTTCGCTAAGGTCATATTATATAAGGGTTGTTTATTTTTAATTTTTTGAGAATGCTAATCTCTTTACTTTCCATAACTTCTGCTTCGTTTTTGTCTACATGGTCATATCCTAATA
>JBIOER010000003.1:0-32355 GCA_044446225.1 Rickettsiales bacterium
AGAATTTTTGTAAAATTTCCCCACACAATAAAAACTACAAAAATTCTTTTCTCAAGTCTCTCCGTTGCTAGAAATATAGAAGTCATCAAGAAGACGCAAATTACACCAATGGGCCCAGTCAATTCAAAAACGAACCCCCACAAAAAAAACGATCCGGGAAAGCACAGATCGCTTTTGGTTTTAAGTGAAGGGTTAGCTTGATACGCTAGTATCTATTTTATCTGTAACTCCAGCCTTGATATCATCAGGTGGTAGTTGATCAACAAAACGATAATTAGTACCCAATAAAGTTTTGGATATAGTTTGTTGTAATTCAAACTTCACACTTTTTAACATGACCTCAGTAATGGCTTGGGATTCATTTTCAAAACTCAATTCCTAGTTAGATCACGCTGCTGTAACTTATTAGGGTTCTGCTCCGTGCCATCCAGTGTAGTCGAAACCTTATTTTTTGAAACCGGGCCGTCCGAAGTACGTGCCTCTGGCGTAGGTACGTACTCCATTCCAAACGTTTTAACATATTGCTTTTTCAACTCCTCAAGACGCTTATCCCTATCGGTAGGACCAGCTGCTTTTTCGGCTAATGCATTTTCTGTCAAATAATCAGCTTTCAAACTATCGATATAACGATCTTTAGCCTCAGGTCCCGCTTCTTTGATAAGAAATAGTTTAGTTTCCATACCGGCTTTATCTTTTATAGCATAAATTTCTAATGCATGGGCAAGACGCGTCCTGAGTTCATTGTGTCCTTCAGAATCCAGTGTATTAGCTCCTTTGTCACCATTGTAGTCTAGGTAAGCCTTCGTTGCTCTTATGTGTTCGGTTTGTTTTTTAGTAAGCATGATGTCCTCCATCAAATGTTATAATTAGATATTACAACTTAGAGGTTAATAAATGGTTAACAACGCTAAACTATTTAAAATGTTTTTAGGTTGGGGGTTAACGCCAGGGCTAGAAGCTGCATGAAAGTTGGATCTCCGCCTGCGCGGAGATGACATAAATCTAGTTCCCCTGTATCTCGCAGGGGTCCACCTTGCAAGCCGCATAAAAGCTGGATACCTGCCGGCGCAGGTAAACAAAAATCCCATTTGTATTTACGGTAGCTCACCTCCAGAAAATGTCATTCCCACGTAGGTGGGAATCCAGGGCTAGAAGCTGCATGAAAGTTGGATCTCCGCCTGCGCGGAGATGACATAAATCTAGTTCCCCTGCGGATGCAGGGGTCCACCTTGCAAGGCTCATAAAAGCTGGATACCTGCCGGAGCAGGTAAACAAAAAATGGTGTACCTTGCATAAAATATTTTAGTTCCCGGCGGCAGGGGAAAAACAACGGAGCAATTAAAACACTAAGCGATTACCAATCATCACTACGCTGCCGTTGTCTTTAGCACCAGTAGATTCGCGGAAACTATAGAACGAAACGCCCGCGTAAGGCTTAAATCCTGGGGCAAGCTCGTAGTCTATATCAAACACGATATTGTTGAAATTATTGGTTGAATAATCAGCGTATGACTCTTGGGTTGGAACATAGTTAATTAGTCCGGTTGTGGTTAGCGATTCAATACCACCAGCTTTTTTACTATTCATGTAAGTAACAGCAAGGCCTAGCTTATCAATTTGTTGCCCAACCCCTGCAGTCCAATAGTCGGCGCGTTGTTTAGCTCCTGCAACTGGGTTCCTGAGGGCTCCTGTTTTCATCCAGTTACCGTAAGTTGCAGTTAGGCGCGTATTCTTATTATAGGTAACCATGAAACCAGTTTCATAAGCTTTCAAATCATGTAGAAGGTGGCTCTTTGCTTTACCAGCTTCACCTGCTAGGCTAAGTTTTAACTCAATACCTTTACTAACTTCTTTATCGAATTGAATACCACCACTTACGATATTTCTGAAAGTAGCAGGATTGTTGATCCTAGAGGAGTCGTACGTGGCTGAGCCATTTTTAAGCGCCATACCCTTAACGGTACCCGTACTATCCATATCTGGAATATAAGTAATACCCAAAGTCACAAAAGACACAGGTTTAGTAAAGAAGTTCACTTTTGGAGCGTCTGAATAATAATGCCCTGAATAGTTTGAAGGAAGGTTAGGAGTTTCGATGAACTCAAGTGCTCGGGTATCTTCAACTGGTTGGCCATACAAGGTTAGAGGTTCATGAAGCTCAGCGTACCGCATGGTTTTATCTTCAATAAACAACATGGAAAACCCTTCCACACCCCAAGAACCGGTGTTGAGGAATGAAGTTCCCATCTCAAGTAGCGCGCCGGCGCCAGGTGTGTTACCAGCTTCTAAGCGACCAATCTTATTATGCTCGAGGTAAACCATAGTTTTGTCGCCAAAAGAGGTTTCGCTGCTCGATGCAGTTGAAGCATCTGAGTTAAGCCTGATCATCCCGCCGTATTTAAAATCATATTCTGGGGACTTTCCGTCGACGTTTACATCCAATTTAGTATCGTTAACAATTACAAAATTATTCAGTTCAGTAGCAGCTGTAGGGTTGGCTGGGTTAGTGTTTCTGAACTCTTTCTTACCCTTGATGCTTGCGGCAATGGTATCCATACGGCCACCGAGTTTAACTTTAGGGGCTTCTGCTGCTTGAGCTAGTACGGGCAACAACATAGTTGTTGATAATATTAGTAATTTTTTCATGAGTTAACTTTTGTTAAATTAAGCGCCAATTATTACCACCATAATCTTTAAAGACAATAGGAACAAAAAAACGATGTATAACTTTGCATATTAGTAGTATATTACGCGTATGGCATTATTTACATTGAAATCTGATTATCAACCAGCAGGAGATCAACCCCAAGCAATATCTGCTTTGGTTAAGGGGTTGAATAATCAGGAAAAAAACCAAGTACTTCTTGGCGTAACTGGTTCGGGTAAAACATTTACTATGGCGCACGTTATTGCTCAAACTCAGCGCCCGGCGCTTATTATGGCGCATAATAAGACGCTTGCCGCCCAGCTTTATTCAGAGATGAAGGGTTTTTTCCCTGACAATGCGGTCGAGTACTTCGTATCGTATTATGACTATTACCAGCCCGAAGCGTATATCCCAACGCGCGACGTCTATATAGAAAAGGATTCGCAGATCAACGAGCAAATCGACCTTATGCGCCACTCCGCCACCCGCGCAATCCTGGAGCGAAGGGATGTAATTATTGTTGCGTCGGTTTCCTGTATTTATGGTTTGGGCTCGCCGGAATGGTATTTGAAGATGATTTTTAAAATCAAAGTCGGGGATAAAGCCAATCGCAACGACATCATGAAAAACTTGGTTAACTTGCAGTATAAGCGTAATGATATCGAGTTTGCTCGCGGAAGCTTTCGCGTCCGCGGTGATACTTTGGATATTTTCCCCTCACATTATAACGACCGTGCCTGGCGAGTGACTTTTTTTGGTAATGATATTGAACAAATCGATGAGTTTGACCCGCTTACGGGTCAACGCATTAAGAAACTTCCCGAGATAACCATTTTTGCGAATAGCCACTACATCACTCCTCGCCCCACCCTTGAGCAATCGATTAAGCTCATTAAGAGTGAGCTTAAAGAGCGCATTAACTGGTTTAATAAAAATAATAAATTGGTTGAGGCACAGCGCATTGAACAGCGTACCATGTTTGATTTGGAAATGATGATGGAAGCAGGAGCCTGTAAAGGCATTGAAAACTATTCGCGCTATTTATCTGGGCGCGGAGTGGGGGAGCCTCCTCCCACGCTGTTTGAGTACTTGCCCCAAGATGCATTACTATTTATGGATGAAAGTCACGTCAGTGTTTCGCAAATCGATGGGATGTATAATGGTGACCGCGCCCGTAAAAGCAATTTAGTGGAGTATGGTTTTCGCCTGCCTTCGGCGCTCGATAATCGACCGCTTAAATTCTCGGAATGGGACGGCTTAAGACCGCAAACCGTTTTCGTATCCGCAACCCCTAGTGAGAAGGAGCTCGCCTACACGCAAGGAGTGGTGGTAGAGCAAGTTATTCGTCCTACTGGATTAATTGACCCGGTATGTCATATTCGCCCTTCGAGTACGCAAATTGACGATCTACTTAAAGAATGTAAAGAAGTAACAACTAAAGGCTACCGCGTGCTAGTAACCACCCTTACCAAGAAAATGGCGGAGGATTTGAATGAGTACCTCAAGGAGATCGGACTAAAGTCAGTTTACTTACACTCTGATGTGGTGACTATGGAGCGCATTGAAATTATTCGCGACCTGCGCCTGGGTAAGCATGATGTTTTGGTTGGGGTTAATCTACTCCGCGAGGGGTTAGATATCCCAGAATGTGGACTGGTAGCAATTTTAGATGCTGATAAAGAAGGTTTCTTGCGCTCTAAAACTTCATTGATTCAAACCATCGGGCGGGCAGCGCGAAACATTGACGGTAAGGTAATCCTTTATGCGGATAAAATGACCAAATCAATTACTGCCGCAATTGATGAGACCGACCGCCGCAGAGCCATCCAGGTGGAGTATAATCAAGCTAATAACATCACTCCTCAAACTATTCGCAAGAATATTGATAATATTCTTGGAAGCGTCTACGAGCATGACCACGTTGATTTGGACAAACACTCGGTGATAAGCGAAGGTGATGCGGCTAAGTCGATTGCAAGGTTGAAAAAACAGATGCTTGAAGCGGCCAAAAATCTTGAATTTGAAAAGGCCGCCTCGCTTCGTGACCAGATAACTAAATTGGAAATGGATTTGCTAGAGTGATGAGCTTACGCTATACCTTGAAGTCCGAACTGACCGCGTGGTCGGTAGGGGTGGACTTAGCAGTGATGTTAAGCATCTGCACAAAGTCATCGTTAAGGCGCGTTAGCACAATGCGCATGTCTTTTAGGTAGCTAATTTTTCGCGTGATGGTGTAGAGCTCTAAATTTTGATTAATGAAGGAGAAGCGGTTATGAAGCAATTCCATCAAGTCCTTAGCATCCATATTATGCACGACGGCTAAGCCATGAAGGAATTCTTCGATGATGTCCCGGGGCTTCTGTAGTTTTTGGATAAATTCTGCCAGCATGGTCGCGGCGCGATCAGCTTCCGATGGGCGCCCCTTAATTTTATTATACTCATTGACTAGCTTCTCGCTTTCATCAAGAGCCATCACGATTTTCTCCACGGCTTTTAGGTAAATTTTAATACCGTCTTCTGCATTAAGGTTGCTTTCATTAGCGGTATGCTTTGCTGGCTTAACGCTTTGCGAAAGCGAATGCAGAAATAGGAATGAATCAGCTTCGTAATTTTTATTATATACTGGTTTGTTTTTCATGAGTGTTTCATTGCATTTTGTTGAGCTTCTAAGAACTGCATAATCGAGTTGGCTTTTGCAATCGCCGCCTCCAAGCGCGCGTATTTGGCAATAAGCGTCTTTTTCGTTGTTTCAATTTGCCGATTGAGATATTCAACGCGATCATTTTTAAGTTGAACCTCGGAATTTATGCCTTCGATCTCTAGTTCGATAACGCTGATATTAATGCCACTTGAATAAGTGCTTGCGAACTGTTTATCCAGATAAAATTCTATCGCGTTGTGCACGGTATCCATAACTCCTTGGGAGACGGTATAGTTACCTGTGTCAATACCTGTGCCGGTGTATTGGAATCTAAATCCATCAAACGGGGTTCCAGTCTGCCCAGTGATAAACCCTCCTTGGGTTAAATCAGTTGGGTTAGAAGGAGTGAATGGGAGGAAGATGGTAGTGGTGCCATAAGTTATTTGCGCGGCAGTTGCCAAAGGAGAGCTGGTATTAATGCTGATGGTGAAATTGGTAATGTTGCCCAAGTTATTCGAGCGATCAGTAATCAAGAAGTTTGGCGAGCTGCATTGGGATTGAAATTCCAAAAGAGTGAGAACATTGGAAAAATTGTTTTGCAGGCTATCAGTTAGGGTTTGGGTATCGACATTTATTTTAAGGCGTTCACCTGGGTATGCTACGGCGTTGTCAGCGCTGAAAAAACCAATTCCAATTGAGTCTAAGTAATTATATGAATTACCGTTGCTGTCAAAGTTATTAGCTACGACGTTACCCAGCTGACCGCTAATATTTAATAACGAGTCAGAGACTGCCCAACTGCGGCGAATTTTAGCGGTTGGTAGATAATTACCATTGGCATCGCGCGCTTGTTGGTCAGAGGCAAACTGGACGAAAGTGTTATATTTATTTACAAAATCAATGATGGCAGCTTGTCCCGCGGTCTTGTCGTAGTCAATGTCTACATTGACTACGCTGGCAGTTTGGGCATGCAAGGTAATGCTTAAGCCGCTGATATAGTCATCAATATAGTTAGTCGGACGAGTTACGGTAATGTTATTATCTATGGTAAATGAGGCGTCATTGGCTGCTTGTACGTTGGCATCAACGCCACTAAACACGCCGTTAAGCACGTTGGAGGTATCTGTTATTACATAGGCATTGGCAAATCCGGTTTGGGTAGACTGTATGGTGATGCCATAGGAGGAAATAGAAGGTTTAATAATGGTCGCGCTTACGTTAGACTGTGAAGTGAGCGCGTTAATTTTTGCAGCTATATCTGGAAGAGTATCCCCATCAGCTAAAGTTACACTAATGCCATTGATTTGGAATGTTCCAGCGGTAAAGGTGTTGGCAACTGGCGATGAAGGATCGTTAGTTGCGGAAGCGGTAAGTGAGGCAAATGGAACGCTTTGTTGAATTTGTGCTGTGGCTAGGCTGTTGACCTGAATGTTGAAATTTCCAGGGGGAACCGTGCTATCGGCCATTACCTCAACATAGCTGGCAGGTATATCAATGGTTGAACTAGTTAAATAAACTTTTTTACTGTTGAGTGCATCGGCTACACCAAAACCATAAGGGGTAGGACCGCGCAAACTTTTGCTCGATTCCTTTAGGTCGTGGAGTAACGACTGAAACTGAAAGAGGGCATCGACCTTTTCATCGCTGAGCTTTACGCTGTCTTCAATTTTCTGAATGGGAATTTTTTTGGCTTCGATCGTTGCTTCAATAATGGCGTTAGAGTCAAGTTGTGATGAAATACCGCTTAAGCGATATTTATCACCGTCCTTTACTAACCCTCCGAGATTGATCGATGCCATATATAAGTTCTAGTTGAACCTAAATCACAAGCAATTTCAATGCCAAATATGCCCCCTCTTTTTTTGATAGCTATATCACTTCGGAGGGGGTATGGCGGAATTGGTGTTAGAAAATGTAGTCAACCAGTTCTCCGACGTGGAGCATGTGTAAACTATCAGCAACAGTGTCGCGTAGATAATCTACCGGAGCATTGTCACCACTTAGTAAGAATTCACAGCCAATAAATGTTCCAAGTACGGGAAGAGCTGCCGCAGGAGCTGCCGCAAGCAACATGCTCGCAGAAGTATAAACACCAATATTTAGTATAGTTTGTGCTAATGCGCCTTCGAAAGACTCAATGCGAACGTTTGTATCTTTTTCGTGTTCATTGATTTCAGAAATCCTGGCGAAAGTATTGGCAGCAAGAACTACTGGTCCAACGTAAGGGATGTATTTAGCAATTGGCTTGGCTCCTTCAACTGAATTTAAAAATGTGCTGCCGTGAGCAGAAGCAACCGCAACACCGGCGTAGAAACCTTCTGGTAGAGTGTGCTTTAGATTGTCTTTAACTGCAGTTGAAAAATCTTTTCTGCATTCTTGTTTAATATGTTTAGCCATTTTGTCCCTCGTTAAATTGATTAAGTTTTATCCGCTAATGAACATTGTATAGTTGTAACTGAACACTGTCAAGTATATTTTTGTAAACTTCCCTAAAAGTGATTTATCTATTAGCTTAAAGTGTGTTTATCGTAAGGGCTGTCGAGTGAAAATCCCGGGATTTTTACTTCAAACACCTCATCATCTTTGAGGGAATGCATAGTATAAGTGCCGTACATCATGCCTGAGGGCGTTTTAAGGTAAGTGCCGCTGGAATAGCGGTAGGTAGCAAGGGGCTCAATCACAGGTTGTTCGCCCACAACACCCTCACCAACCACTTCAATCAGTTGGCCGTTAGCATCCACAACCTGCCAGTGCCGATTGGTAAGCTTTACTGCATCAACTCCTTGATTTACAATTTCTATATTGTACGCCCAAACAAAAAATTCTTTTTGCGAAGAAGATTGATCCTCTAAGAACATTGGAATTGCCGATACAGTTATTGAATTAGTAGTGGCTGAAGTTTTTGAACCGATATTAAATGACATAAATTAATTTATATTTGCTGGTGTCTCAGTCGACTGTGCTTTTTTTATCTTATCTTTATTTTCCATATACAGGTACATAAAGTCGATCGGGTTAATGTACAGTGGGGCGTAACCACCATCACGCGTAGTATCGGAAATTATTCGTCTGGCATAAGGGAATAAAATATGCGGGCACTGCACTAATAATACTTTTTCAAGATCGCTGCTTTCTGAAAATTTGGCAGTAAATAATCCCGCGTAATTGAGCTCAACGATAAATACCGTTTCATCTTTAACCGTCGCAGCTACATTAATTGCCATTGAAACTTCGTAAAGGTCGTTATCAAATTTTTGCACGTTAAGATCAACATTAACATCCATCTTTGGTTGTTCAGTGTTGGTGAATGACATTGGAGCCTTAGGATTTTCAAAAGATAAATCTTTGATATACTGGGCGTTGATGTTCAGATAGTTTTCAACTTCGGGTGTGGTTTTTTTATTTTTGTCATCAGCCATGAAATAACTCTTAAAATTGATTTGATATGGTATATATTGTTTTATAGAGTGAGACCGTACCATATATATATTAGAGATGCAACATGCTGGACATTATTATTTTTGCTGCCATTACAATTTTTGTTTTTTCAAGGCTATTTAAGGCTTTGGGCGATACTGAATACAAGCGCGAGCGCAATGAGGAGATCGAGAAAATCTATGAAGAAATCCTTGATATTAACAGTGCAAAAATAGAAGAAATGGAACATAAATCTGCTTTGGATGATGAGAGCTTACCGGCAAAAATTAAAACAGTTTTTGTGACGATTAGAAAATCTGATCCTTCGTTTGCTTCCGAGAAGTTTGTCGGCGGAGCTAAAAAAGCGTTTGAAATTATCTTAACTGCATTTAGCCAAGGAGAAGTGGATCCGCTTAGAGAGTTACTCGATAAGGATACCTTCAAAGATTTTGAGGGCGAGATTGAACGCCGCAAACAGTCAGGACAAATTTACCACACAACAGTTGTTGGGGTGAATAAAGCCGAAATTGTTGAGGCTGAAATGGAAGGAACTGTAGCCAATATTACAGTTAAATTCCTTAGTGAACAAATTAAAATGATCAAGGATGCGAAAGACCAAACGCTATTGAGTGGCAGCTCAACAAAAATAAATTTAGTTGATGATGTTTGGACTTTTGCGAAGGACTTGAATGCGTCATCAAGAAACTGGAAGTTGGTATCAACCGATGCAGGTGAATAAAGTTCTATCGTTATTGCTGATTATATTTATAACATCGTGTTCGCCAAAGCTAAAACCGCGGGTGATGAATTTGCAAAAAACTGATTTTTCCGAAATGAAAAATTGGCAAAGCGACAATCACTCAAAAGCACTTATAGCATTTAAGGCTTCGTGTGAAAAATTTATGGCTTTCGAGCCGGAAAAGCCGGTGAGTAAATTAACCCAAATAGGTGGTTCCACCATTGATTGGCAAGTTCCTTGCATGGACGTCATGCTCAAAGAGCGACATACCGATAACGACGCAAAAGAGTTTTTTGAAAAATGGTTTGTACCGTATGAAGTTACCGACGAAGGTAAAAGTCCCGTTGGCACTCTTACTGGATATTTTGAAATCGAGCTTCACGGTAGTAAGAAACGTACCGAAAAGTACAGATACCCAGTATATGCTAGCCCCAGCGATCTTAAAGATCGTAAAGGGGATTGGTCGTTCGATCACGCCTCAATTAATAATGGAGCGCTAACTGGTAGAAATCTTGAGCTTGCCTGGGTGGATAACCGCGCGCGGTTATATTTTATGCACATACAAGGATCTGGGGTGATTAAGCTCGCTGAAGGCGGAGAAATGCGCGTGGGTTTTGCTGGGCATAATGGTTATCGCTTTCATGGTATCAGCAAGGCGGTTAAAGATCGTGATTTGAAATTCAAATCAACGCATAACATGCTTGATTGGTTGCAGAAAAACGAGGATGAGTGTCAGCAAATTTTAGAAAGTGATCCATCATATGTGTTCTTTCAAGAAGTGAAGGCTGCCAGTGCACTAGGCGGGCAGGGCGTTCCGCTAATGCGGGAACGCTCTTTAGCAGTTGATTGTTATTTATACCCTTACGGTACGCCAATTTGGGTGGAATCGGAATTGCCGGCGACGCAGGCATTCAAGCCAGGTTTGTATAGTCGGTTATTCATTGCGCAAGATACGGGCAGTGTTATTCGTGGCGCGGTGCGCGGGGATGTTTTCTTTGGGCGCGGTAAGAAGGCCGAGCAAGTTGCCAATAGTTTTAAAACCAAAGGAAAATTTATTGCCTTATTTCCTAAAACGGTTCCAGTCCCCGCGCAGTATGAATCGCTGAGCTAAAGTGGGGGGGGTGTTCCCTTGCGGCAGCAGGGATCAACCTCAGGGCTTGTACCATAGGTGTTTTACTGTTTGTAGCTGGGTAAATTAATTACTTAACCTCAAAGCCCCACATGCTTTCTAGGTCATAAGTAGCGCGAGTTTCTTCTTTGAATAAATGCACTACGATATCAAAGCCATCAATCAGAACCCATTCGCCTTTTTCTGATCCTTCCACGTTTACGTTGGCTAGGCCGCTAGCTAAAAGCTGGTCAGCAATTTTATCGCCCAATGAGTTGATATGGCGGGATGATCTGCCGGTAGCAATAATCATGTAATGCGCAAAGTCAGCTTTGCCATCAAGGTCGATTTCGACAACATCAATCGCCTTATCATCCTTGAGGGACTTAACGACAGCTTTTTTTAATTTTTCAATTGCGGGGTGGTGTTTTGATTTTTTACGATCAATCGATGAAATAAGTGACAATGTTTTCCTCTGCTTGTAGTGGTGTTGAAACAATCTCAACACAATGTTTATAACATATTTTACGCCATTAGTCTATCCCAAACCTTAAATGCTCGTGCGTGCATTTCAACGTTGTGAACACGTAAGTAATCCACCTTGCCGAACATGTAGAGGGAGGCGGCAAGCGTTTCGATATCCCGCTCCGAAGGGGGGAGGGAGGTTAGAGTTTCAAAGACCGTTTTACGAGAATGGCCAATATAGGTAGCTACGCCGAATTTTTTCAGCTCGGTACAACTTTTAATTATCTGCAAGGACTGCTCGGGGTGGGTGGTGAAACCGAGGCCAGGATCAAAGATGATTTGGTGGGGTTTTATACCCATAGACAAGCACCGCTCAATGTTTGCCTCTGCCCAAGAATACACTTCGCTAATGTTTTTGACCCTGATATTGCGATCGGCAGGGACTACCAGTGAATGCATGAGCACATATTTTACATGGGTATGAGCAGCTATAACCTTCAGCATTTCAGTTTTTCCGCCCGCGACATCATTGATGAAGGTAAAACCCATAGCAATTGCTTTGGCGGCGGTTTGGGGATGGTAGGTATCAATTGATATACGGTCGGGTTTGATTTGAGTAAGTATAGGCTCAAGCCGTGCCCATTCTTGCTCATGGGTAAGTAGTTGGGCGCCATAGGAGGTGGCTTCTGCGCCAATGTCTACGTAGTCCGCACCTTGAGTAAAGAGTTGGTTGATTTTGGCAAGGGCATCGCTTGGCGAGTAATTTTGACCACTGTCCGAGAAGGAGTTGGGTGTGATATTGAGGATTCCGACGAGTTTAGTCATGAAATATATTGTAGACTATATGCGCTGGTTTTGCTATAAAACATTCTGCATATGGGGGACCTTAGTTCAGTTGGTTAGAACGCACCGCTCATAACGGTGATGTCGCAGGTTCAAGTCCCGCAGGTCCTACCACCAGTCTTTGTACTGGATTAACCCTTCCAAATTTCCACGAGCTTTTTGCCAACTAGCGGATGCACCATGTGCGGCGCTACCTCCAGTGCGGGCTTCATCACAAATTCACGCTTGAGCATTTCTGGGTGGGGAAGTTTTAGGTTGTCAAAGTTTACCACGCAGTCGTCACAAAGTAGCAAATCTAGGTCAATAATCCGTGGCGACCAATTAATCGAGGAGGGGTCTCTACCTAAATGTTCTTCAATCAGTTTGAGGCGCTTTAATATCTGTACTGGGGTATAAGTGGTTTTGCCATATACAACAACGTTTAAGAAATCTTTATCCCACTGTTTTGGGGCTCCGTCTTTAAGGACAGCTTTAGTGTCATGGATGGCTGAACACCTTAAATCTTCAACAAAATCTAATAAATCGAGCGCATCTCGTATGTTTTGGTGGCGATCTCCGAGATTGCTGCCAATGCCAATTAAAATTTCTTTCATTGGTGTAAGTGCTTAAATAAGAGTTGTGGATTGCGCATTACAACATCGAATTTATCCCCTAAGTCAATTCCGACAAAATATGAATTTTCAGGTACGCGATTTAAGCGACCTTCAACTTTGGTGCTTTCTCCAGGAGGAACAACTGTATTGATGGGTAAAGCTAATTCGCCAATAAAGGTTTTATCTACATCAAAAAGGCTAAACCGAACCACGGGTAGAATTTGTGGGGTATCGGTGAGATTTTTTATCGACACGACAACCTCAACTTCAATTAAGTCGGTAAAATTATCCGCAGTATCCACTTTGTTAATCTTACAATCAACCGATTCTAATTTTAAATCATGGTTAATATAAAGTCCAACTGCCTGGAATGGTTTTTCTAGCCAGGAAAATTTGCGAATAAGTGATTCGTGATAGTACAAGGAACAAGTGATTAAAAACAATGCACAAGAAGCAATGGCAGCAAACTTTGCAAATCCATAAATAAAAGGTTTATCATAAATGGGGGTTTTAGGCATTTCATAGCGGCGAGCAGGGGCTCTGTGGACATTTGGCTTTGCAGGAATGGTTTCTTTAGTTTCAGCTTTATAAGCTGGGCGGATTAGCAACTCTTCTTCCTGCTGGTAGGGTTCAACCCTAGGCGCTTCCTGAACTTGGGGCTCTGCTACAGAAGCTTCAGCTGTTACTACTGGTTCTGGTGTTGGTAAATCTGGGTTGTGAGCGATCCACTCGTGAGCGCATTTAGAGCAACGCACGGCGCGCCCTTCTGGCCCTATGGCTTCAGAGGGGACGTTGAATTCGGTATCACATTGGTCGCAACAAATTATCATTAGCAATAAACCATCGTTTGTATTAATATTTCAGTCAACCTGGGAATAGAATATGATAGAAAAGTCTGTTAGTAAAAGCGAAATATTAGATATCTTAGAACAAATTGATTCTGGCCAGCAGCGTGTGGCTGAAAAAATCAATGGTAAATGGGTGGTCAACCAGCTTGTAAAGCAGGCAATCCTTGAGTTGTTTAAAATGAATGACAATCAACTTCTCACCAGTGGTGAGCAGGTTTTTTATGACAAAGTTCCCCTGAAGTTTGCTAATTACTCAGCTGATGATTTTAAAAAACTTGGAATTCGAGTGGTTCCAGGTGCGATTGTCCGTAAATATTGCTATATCGCACCAAAGGTAATTGTCATGCCAGCATTTATTAATTTGGGCGCCTATATTGATGAAGGAACACTTATCGATTCAAACGTAACGATTGGTAGCTGTGCGCAGATTGGTAAGAATTGTCACATATCAAGTGGAGTGAATATTTGCGGCGTATTAGAGCCGATTCAAGCCTCCCCGATTATTATTGAAGATAATGTGTTAATTGGGGCGGGGAGCACGATTGCTGAAGGTGTGATCGTGGAGGAAGGAGCCGTGGTTTCTACAGGTGTCCATATTGGTGCATCAACTAAAATTTATGACCGCGAAACGGGAGAAATATCCTATGGTGTAGTTCCTAAAAACGCAGTGGTAATTAGTGGTGTAATTAACTCTGCGGATGGTAGGATTGGTCAGGCAGCAGCGATAATTGTGAAAAGAGTTGATGCTAAAACCAGAAGCAAAGCAATGTTAAATGATGTTTTGAGAAACAATGACTGACGTAATTAAAATCGCCCAGGAACTTTTGCGTAAGCCGAGCGTCACGCCGCATGATAACGGTGCAATCGATTATTTAGCTGAGTTCCTCAAGCAAAATGGTTTTGCAACGCATATCCTGGAATTTAGTGAGCCAAACAAAGCGCCAATAAAAAACCTTTATGCCAAGAAAGGAAGTGGCAGCCCGCACCTTGCGTTCGCGGGGCATACCGATGTAGTACCGGTTGGTAATGAAGCAGATTGGCAAGTACCGCCATTTTCTGCCGAAATTATCGATGGAGAAGTTATAGCGCGCGGTGCAGTGGATATGAAAGGTGCCATTGCTGCGTTTGTTGCGGCGGCTTTGAAGGCTGATATTTCACATGGTACAATCAGTTTTATTATCACCGGCGATGAAGAAGCTGAAGCGGTTAATGGTACAATTAAACTGATGAAGTGGATTGCAGATCATGGTGATGTGATTGATGATTGCATCATCGGCGAGCCGACTACGCCGAATAAATTGGGTGAAATTATTAAAATTGGTAGTAGGGGGAGCGCTAATTTCCACCTTACTGTAAGTGGCATCCAAGGTCATGTAGCCTACCCGCAAGATAACCCGATCACGAAACTAGTGAATATACTGCATGACTTGAAAACAACGAATTTTGACAGTGGTGATGATAAATTTCAGCCAACTAATCTCGAGCCAGTAGATTTGGAAGTAGGGAACGATACGGTCAACTTAATTCCTGCTCGAGCAATTGCGAAGTTTAATGTTCGTTATAATAACCATTACACTCCAGAAACTCTAAAAAATAAGGTTGAGGAGATTTGTAAAAACCATACTCATGATTTTGTTTTGAAGATGGAAATTGGCGCGCACCTTTACTTTGTGGAACCGAATAAATTCACCGATCTAATCAGTAAGGCCTGTAAAGAAATCACGGGGATTACTCCAGAGTTGACCGCACGTGGGGCGACTTCAGACGCGCGGTTCATCAAAGATTACTGCACCGTAGTTGAGTTTGGGTTGCCTCAAGGCCTTGCACACCAGGTGAATGAAAGAGTTGCAATTGTTGATTTACAAACGCTGGAGAAGATTTACAATCAAATTATTGTAAACTACTTTGGGTAATATGATTTCTCCAATTCTTCCACTTTATGACCGAGCTAACATCGACTTTACCCATGGTAAGGGAATGTATCTTTATGACAAATCAAACAAGAAATACATAGATTTTGCCGCCGGCTATGCTGCAATGGCCTTTGGACATTGTCACCCAAAATTAGTTGAAACTATTCAGCAGCAGGCTGAGAAACTGTGGCATATTTCCAATCGCTTCAAGATCCCAGGGCTTTATGAATATTCAAAACGCTTGTGTGATAATACCTTCGCCGATACGGCATTTATCGCTAACTCTGGTGCAGAAGCTGTAGAGTGCATGATCAAAATGTGCCGACGCTATTTTAATGAGCAAGGTAAAAAAGACAAATTCCATATTATTACTTTTGAAGGGGCGTTTCATGGGAGAACTTTAGCAACCGCTAGTGCTGGTGCTGCTGAAAAGATTATTGGTTTTGAACCTGCAGTTCAGGGTTTCCACCGCGTACCATTTCAAGATTTAAATGCAATTAAGAAAGCAATTAATAAAAATACCGCAGGTATTTTATTCGAGCCAATTCAGGGTGAAGGCGGCATGCATGCGCATGACGAACAATTTGTTAAGGATTTGCGCGCGCTATGCGATCAGGAAGATATCTTGCTTCTCGCTGATGAAATTCAGTGTGGTATGGGTAGGACGGGCTGGCTAACCGCTTGTCAGATGTATGGAATTAAGCCTGACCTTATGGCGCTTGGTAAAGGTTTGGGTAGTGGTTATCCAATTTCTGCATGCTTGGCAACTGAACGGGTGGGTAAGGCGATGAAGTCGGGGACGCATGGCTCGACTTTTGGCGGCAACCCAATGGCAGTAGCCATTGGTACCACTGTGTTGGATGAAATGCTTGCACCAGAGTTTTTACCAAGGGTTAAGGAAATTTCTAAGTACCTGCGCGATAAGCTGGATATTCTAGCTGGCACACATCCACTCTATATTGATGAGATTAGGGGGAGTGGGTTAATGATGGGGATTAAATTTAAGCCAGCAATTGATAATTATAAATTCACCGATCTTTGCGTTGAACATGGACTACTGACCATTCCTGCTTCGGATAATGTGATTCGCCTTACTCCACCTTTAATTATTGAGCGTGAGCATATTGATGAAGGTTTAGAGATAATACATAACGCCATCATTGACTACGGCAAGCCGCTAAACAAAATCAAACGTGGCATCAAGACAGTGATTAAGAAATTAATTTCTTAATTTATAAAATTATAAGCGGAGGAATTTTTTGATAATGCTGATGATACCAGTAGGAGCTGGTACGTCGGCAAGTTCCTTATCGCTTGGAAGGCGCGCTTCAGTAGTGTTTTTGATGTTAATAAATTTTGCCCCACGGCAGGTGATGTTTTTAAAGCTGGTTGGCTTGCCATCAAGGAAGCTTTGTTCATTTTCGAATTGCTTCTGAGAAATTAATGCCATGTTTATACCTCTGCATCTGTAAGATCTGCGTAGTCAAAATTCGCGCCGGTAAAGTCACTACTGCATAATTTTGCGCTATTTAATTTGGCGTTTTCAAAGCTCGCCTCGCGAACGTACGCAGCGCTGATATTTGCTTTTTTCATATTGCAGCCTTTGAAAATACATTTATCAAGCCTAGTGCCATATAAGTTTGTGCTTTCAAAATTTGCGTTCTCGAAGTTGATTCCTTCAAGATCGAAGTAATCAAATCCACAAATACCCAAAGCTGGTTCGCTAATAAAGCCCCCTTTAAGATCCTGATTGCTAAGGTCAATCCCTTTTAAAGTGACGCGCCCCATTTTGGCATCTTCAAGTAAGTAGATTAAAGCGTGCCTGTCTAATTTAACATTGGTTAGATCAACCCCCTCAAGACTAACGCCTTCAAGCTCAATGTGGAATAAATCCACGCCGCGGATATCAATACCACGAAGATTAAGAGTTCCTTTCCTTACATATTTAATCAGGTAATTTAAGCCAGTTTTATCTAGTTTTGTCCCCTCGAGCTTGGTCCAGCTCATGTCGATTTTGGATAAATCAACCCCCCTAAGATCTTGCCCGGAGAAGTTGGCGTTAGCAAAATTAAGTTTGCCGTCACGGGTATAGTTTTTGCGGTTGGTGCTGAACTCGTTAACTAGCCCCGGCAAAGCTGATCCTTGAATCGGAGCCATACCGTTTTGCGCTAACCAATCTTTAAGTAATATTGCCATAGTATCTCTAGGCTAATAACTTTTTACTAAAATTGCAAAGGATTGAATGATTCTTTGCGGTCAAAAATATCAGTTTTATCAAACTTCTTAAGCTTGGTAGTAACTGTAAGGGTTATTGGCAGAAGGATTACTTCATAAAAAATCTTGAGCAAATATTGAATTAACATCATTTCAAATATCACTTCCCACGGTAGGCTAAAGGAAAATGCAATAAGGTAAAATAAGGTGTTTTCTACTGCAGCACCAACAATGGTGCTGGTTATAAACCTAGAGCTCATATACCTGCCCGCAGTTATTACTTTTAGTTTTGATAAGAGCATTGAGTTAAGAAATTCCCCAAATAGATAGCTAATCATCGATGCGGCAAAGATGCGCATTGATGAGCTGAACACTTGCTCAAACGCGCCCTGGTGCTCAAAATGCGGCGAGGGAGGAAAGTTTATAACGATATATAAGTTAAGAGCGGCAAAGGCATTGGCAAATAAGCCAATCCAGATGATTTTACGGGCAATTTTAAAGCCATAAACTTCAGTTACAATATCATTGATAATGTAGGTTATGGGAAAGAAGAGGAAACCCGCATCAATAGTCAGGAAACCAGCAAGTTGAATTAATTTATTAGAGACAATATTAGCCTGCACTAACGACACACAGTACAAAACAGCAAGAATTGTTAGTACAAAAGAATGGTTTTTCATAATCCTCAATATGGTGAGCCCGGAGGGATTCGAACCCACGACCCACAGCTTAGAAGGCTGTTGCTCTATCCAACTGAGCTACGGACCCATATTTAGGTTCAAATTTATATAGGTTTTAGGCCGATAAGTCAATGGAAGTATTGTGATGACAGGGATTAATACCCCCTAAGCACTATAAAATATCTTAACAGCCCATAATACCAAGTGGTACCTCAAGAAGGAAAAATCATGAGGTAGCATATGGCTTCAATAATACTAAGCAGTGTTGGTCGGGCTGTAGGTAATTCGGTAGCGGCTTCAGTTGGTGCGAGTATTGGGCAATTGGTGGGCAGTTTTGCCGGTCATGGGCTTGATCAAATGCTGTTTGGTAGTTCCAGTCTTAGCCAAAGTCATTCGGCGCGGCTTAAGGATTTATCAATTCAAAGTTCGTCGTATGGGCAGATGATTCCCATTATCTATAGCACCTGTAGAATTGCGGGTAATATTATCTGGGCATTGCCAATTAAGGAAGTGCCAACTACCTATACCCAAAACGTAGGGGGAAAAGGCAGCAAAGCTCAGCACTCGCACACCAACTACAGCTACTTTGCAACCTTGGCGATTTCCTTGTGCGAGGGAAAGATCTCTGAAATCAGTCGCATCTGGGCAAATAACAAGCTAATTAATATCAAACAATATCACCTAAGAATTTATAAAGGTGATGAAGCGCAATTACCCGACCCCATTATTGAAAGTCATTTAGGAGTGGGTAATGCGCCAGCTTACCGCGGGCAAGCATATGTGGTGTTGGAAGATTTTCCACTTAATGAATTTGGCAATCATTTGCCAAATTTTAACTTTGAGGTGAAACGTAAGGTAAGTAGCTCAGATCAAGTTGAAGTGGAGGAGCTAATTGAGTCAATAATTATGATTCCTGGCAGCGGCGAGTTCGTATATGACACGCAAACTAACTATAAGTCCAATGGACTGGTAGTTAATAATAAGTGGATTCAACAGGGAGCTAACCAATCGATAAACGAACATTCAAGTTTAGGTAAAGCTAATGCGTTGGTTGCGCT
This sequence comes from Rickettsiales bacterium, assembly GCA_044446225.1. Classification (GTDB taxonomy): domain Bacteria; phylum Pseudomonadota; class Alphaproteobacteria; order Rickettsiales; family Midichloriaceae; genus JBIOER01. Next base: position 19,167 of record JBIOER010000003.1, read on the forward strand.
TGATCAACTGCAAGATACGTTACCGAATGTGAAATGGATTGCTCCGGTTGTAACTTGGTTTGCTAACTCATTAAATGCAGGAGAATGTAAGATTCTCCCCGGGGTTGAATATAAGGGCGGAGCAACAACTCTGCCTGATAGGTGGAAAGTTGGTGAATTTAATCGCGAAAGTGCGCACGCAATAACTCACATTAATGCGCGCCCAATATATGGAGGTACTGTGCATGATGATAGTATGTTTAGGTATCTAGAGGAGTTAAAAAGGCGTGGGTTTAAAGTTATGTTATATCCTATGTTTTTTATGGATGTGGCAAATAAACCATGGCGTGGTCGAGTAACAGGAGATGCGCAAAACATCAGAGATTTTTTTACTAAGCAAAATGGCTACAACCAATTTGTTTTGCATTATGCTAAGTTGGCAAAAGGTTTGGTAGATGCTTTTATAATTGGGTCGGAGCTAATTGGACTTACTAAAGTAAAAGATGAACAAAATAATTTTCCTGCAGTAGAAGCGTTAATCAAACTCGCTTTAGAAGTGAAAGAGATTGTAGGCAAGGATGTTATAGTAACTTATGCCGCGGATTGGAGTGAGTATCATCATACCGAAGGTGGGTGGTATAATTTGGACAAGCTTTGGGCATGTGAAGCAATTGATGTAATTGGTATTGATGCATACTTCCCGCTAACGGATAGCTTAGAATCGGTCTATGACCCAGAGCTGATCACTAGGGGGTGGGAAAGTGAAGAAGGGTTTGATTACTATATCCAAGATGGACAAAGACAACCGCTAGGAGCGGCTTATGCCTGGAAAAACATTCGGTGGTTTTGGGAAAATGAACATATAAATCCCGATGGTAAAAAAACCTCATGGAAACCGAAATCGAAGAGAATTTGGTTCACCGAATATGGGTTTCCTTCGGTTGATTGTTGCACCAATCAGCCCAATGTGTTTTATGATCCATCATCGCAAGAGTCTTTTTTCCCAAGGTATTCTAAAGGGCGGCCAGATTTTAAAGCGCAGCGAACTGCCATTTATGCCACAGAAAATTTTTGGCAGAATTCAGATATGGTTGAGCGGAAATTCTTATGGACATGGGACGCCCGCCCTCATCCATTATGGCCCGACTTGGCTCAAGTATGGGCAGACGGTTCTTCCTGGTTGTATGGGCATTGGGTGCAAGGTAAATTAGGTGTCTCATCGTTAGGTGCGATTCTTAATGATTTGCTTGAGCGGGCGGGGTTAAAGCCCTATGAATTTAATACATTGCTTTTAAGTGATACGGTAGATGGATTGGTGATCGAGCAGCAAAACAGCGTTCGAAAGTATATTGAGGTCCTTAAAAACGCCTATGCATTTGAAAGTAGCGAGAGAAATTCGGAGTTGTGTCTCACACCAATTTTTGAAAAATCCGTAGCTATTATCAAGCAAGGAGATTTGCTAATTGAAAAGGGTAATAAGGCCTATCAAGTCAAGCGGCTGCAGGAAGTGGATTTACCAGAAAATGTAAATATTAATTTTATCAACAAAGATAAGGCTTATGCAGTGGGTAGTCGCCATGCGATGCGCCACATGACGTCAAGTCAGCATCAAATTACAATGAACCTGCCAATTGTGATGAATGAAAACTTCGCTGAGCGAATCGCGCAGGGAATCCTTTATAGTATTTGGACGGAGCGGAATTCCTATAATTTCTCGTTACCAGTGGAGTTTGCGTATTTAAAAGTGGGGGAAGTGCTGGTGCTTGATTTTTTCAGAATGAAAAAAGTTAAAATTACCCAAATTAATTTTGGGCAAAATAATTCACTCAAAATTGAAGCAGTCGATGCTAATTTAGTTCATAACAAGCTATCTGGGAAAGTATCAGCAACTGAAAGCAATTGGTATGAGCCGATTGCTAAAACACATTTAGAAATTTTGGATCTACCTTGCATTGAAAGCTATGCTGCCAATCATACAGACGGTTTTATATTAATTGCTGCGTGTGGTTTGGGAGCGAATTGGTCAGGAGTGGATTTATATATCTCTAATCAACAATCTGCAGCCTATGAACATTTTTATTCACTGAATAAAAAGGCAACCATTGGCCAGGTTAGCGAGGAAACGCAAGATTACTTAATTATCACATTACTGCATGGTGAACTACATTCTATTTCTGCTGGCTTATTTAATGGCCTGGCCAACTTAGCAGTTATAGGCAGTGAAATTATTCAATTTAAAGAGGCGGAGCTATTGGAGGATTGTAAATACAGGATTGCGTCTTTGAAACGGGGATTGTACTCAAGCAATATACCTCAGGCAGTACTTGGAGAAAGATTTGTGCTGTTGGACGGGAATGTTGAGAAGGTCTCACTGCCTACTACACAAGTGGGAATTACAAAATACATCAAGCCAGTAACTCATGGCCATACTGCCGGGGGAACCGATAGTATCCCTTTTAGTTACCAAGCGAACAGCCTAAAGCCATTTGCAGTAAGTAATGTGGAATTTGCTGCCGGTAGGTTAACCTGGCAGCGACGCTCTAGGTTCTCTGGGGTAGGTGATTTGCCGCTAGCCGAAGAGTGTGAAAGATATTTGGTGGAATATCGCCTTGGCGAGGAATCTTACACAATTACAGTTACCGCTCCTGGTGTGGAAATCCCCACAGATGCTGTTGAAATAAAGGTTTATCAACTCTCAGCATTGGTGGGGCGGGGTTTTTAACCAAGGGCTGGTAAAACCACCTATTGAATTTGGTACCAATTGTGCTACAACTGTTTAGTCAATTTAAGTAGAATAATATGATAACGATACTCTTTTCCGCCATCCAAGCAGCACCAATAACAGGTGTTGACTCAATTTCCCTTGAAGGCACGCATGCAGCGATGACTGATATGTCATTTATAAGCCTGTTTTTACAGGCCGACATGGTGGTTAAGACCGTCATGCTGATTTTATTTATTGCTTCAGTTTGGAGTTGGGCGATCATTTTTGATAAAATATTCCTTTTTAAATCAATCAGGAATAAGTCCAAGGTATTTGAGAAAAACTTCTGGTCTGGACAATCCTTGGAGAATCTTTTTGAACGAATTAAAGGGCGTGAGAACCATCCGCTAGCTGTTGTATTTACAGCTGCAATGCAAGAGTGGCAATCACGCAATGTGAAAGACCTTAGCACCAGACATGAGCTAAGAGCTGGCACGAAGGAGCGCGTTAACGCGGCTATGTTAGTTGCCTCATCTAAGTCTTTGGATAAAATGGAGAGAAGCCTGAGCTTTTTGGCAACAGTTGGATCGTCCGCCCCTTTTATTGGGTTGTTCGGTACGGTGTGGGGGATTATGATTAGCTTCCAGTCGATTGCAATTTCTAAAAACACCACACTAGCAGTAGTTGCTCCTGGGATTGCGGAGGCGCTTTTGGCGACTGCACTTGGATTGGCTGCGGCAATTCCTGCAATGATTTTCTATAATAAATTCGCCAATGAACTGAACCGTACTGCCAATGGTATTGATGACTTTACTAACGAATTGTCGGCAATTATCTCCCGTGAGTTGGATGGTATAAAATAATGGGTATATCTTTAGGAAAAAACGACAGAAAACGCAACCGCCGGCAGCTTTCCAGCGAGATAAATGTGACGCCGCTAGTTGACGTAATGTTAGTACTTCTGATTATCTTTATGGTGTGCTCACCAATGTTAGTTGCAGGCGTGCAGGTTGACTTACCAAAAACTAAAGCTTCATCTCTGTCTGGCCAGGATGAGCCAATTGCCATAACTATTGATAAATACGGGAATGTTTATGTCCAGGAAGCTAAGGTGAAAATTGCTGACTTGGGAATTAAGCTTTCGGCAGTATTAAAAGAAAAGAAGGATACGCGCATTTTTGTGCGTGGGGATCGGAAAATTGACTATGGAAAAGTAATGGAAGTGTTTGGGGCAATTAAAGCTGGCGGCTTTAGTAACGTAGCTCTAGTAACTGAGGCGCTTGATAAATAAATAGAAGTAGTATGAATGCAGCTAGGTTTATTTTACTCAATTCTTTTCCATATGGTGCTGATAGCGCTATTGTTTTTTGGGCTGCCTAAGTTAGCAAAACCAGTAAAAATTGAAGATTATGCTATGGTTGTCGATGTGGTTAAAACCTCGGAATTAACCAATGTGAAAGTTAGAACTACCGAGCGTAAAGACCAAGAAGAAATGCAAACTAAGAAGTCGCCGAAGTCACAGCAATCACAAAAGGTAGAGGCGCAGCCGATCGCTAAACAAGAAGATGCCAAAAAGGTAGAAGAAGAGGTGGAAAAAATCCCGCTTAAAACTGAGCAACCTAAGAAAGTAGAAGAGAAAAAGATCGAGCCACCAAAGAAGAAGCCAGAGGAAGCCCCAAAGAAACATAAGAAGGATGAAGAGTTTGAGAAATCAATTCTGAAAAGTTTGGAGGAAGAGTCTAAGAAGAAAACCGAGGCCAAGGTTGATAAATCATTCAAAGAATTGGAAGATTCATTGAAAGGTGATACCAACAAGGAATTCAATGATAATTTACCACTCTCTTTAAGTGAAATTGATGCGCTTAAATCACAAATTACGCGCAACTGGAATACCGCGTCATTTAACGGCGCAGCAAGCAAGGGAATGCAAGTTACGGTGGTCATTCATTTGGATGCACAAGGGGTTGTGCTTAGCGCAGTTCCAGAATTGGAACGTAATGAGTCACCATACTACCGAGCATTTGTGGATAGCGCGGTGCGCGCGGTGAAGATGTCTTCGCCACTAAAGAACCTCGATAAAGAGAAGTTTAATCAGTGGAAGGACATTGAGCTTCGCTTCGACTCTGAGGGGATGATTTATTAATTGCGTTTCTTAGCGGCTTCAACAGCGGCGCGGAGCTCGATCTCATCCAGTATTTCCTCAAGACGAGGGTCATTTGATTTTTTGCGCTCATCATGAACTAATTTTTGTAGATCACTAGTGGGATTCCCCAGGAGTATCGATTTGCGGTATTTCTCCATATCATCAAGCAGCTTATTGGCTTTTTGATAGTTGTTTTCTCTAACCAGATCTTCGCGGTTTATATCTTGTAAAAACACTGCGGAATTAACGGTGGCAACTTGTGGGGCTGGGGCTGATGCTTCGGTTTCCTCAACGCCATCCAAGAAGGTGGCGAAATCACCTGAGGAGTTAGCGGCTTTTTTAGTGCGCTTAACGCGTTCCTTAGATTCAATATTTTTTACAGTTGATACGAACATATCACAGTTATAACCCAAATTTAGGAAAATATCCACCTCGAGATCTGAGGATTGTATTATCCAAAATTGAGGTAAGGAAGTAGTATTAATTTTAATTTTTAAATCAGCCTAATAGATTGATATATATAGTGTATATTTTTTCGCAATTAATACTTTTAAATAACTTGATTAATGTCATATACCAAAAGCTAATCATTTACTATTACTTTGTGAACCAAAGCGTAACAAGCTTTTTTAACAATAAATTAAGGAGTGCTACATGGCCTTTTATCTTCCCTGGAACGGTTTAAATAATATAACAAGCCTGCAACGAAGTAAATTGTGGGTGGCTGTTATCGATCGTAAGCACGCTTTTTTCTATATGAAACAATCGAGTAAGAAGTTGGTGAAGCTTAACTATGAATTGACGGCGAAGCCGCTAAGACCTGATTTTAATACCAGAAGGTCAATGGCGGGTGCTTTCGAAGATAACGGTGCGGAAAAACATATTTTTGAACCGCGGATTAGAACTAAAGAAATGCGAGATTTTATTAGGGATGTGCTTAAATATCTGGAGTCGTCTTTTATCAATCACTCATATAGTAAATTAGTCCTGGTTGCCTCGCCTAAGGTATTGGGGTTTGTGCGTAAGAAGCTTAGTCAACAACTGCGGGAAAACATTGTCTTTGAGCTTGATCGAGACTATACGCACCTTCCGGTTGAAAAGCTTGCACTGCAACTTGATAGTTATGCAATGGGTAGGGGGTCGTCCAGGAGTGGTTGCAACTATCGGTAAAGCTTAAGACCGGTAGTTTTTTAAATATAATTGTTATTCTTTCCTAATACCAATTCCAGTGTTTAAATTAACAAACGCGCTTGCGAAAAGAGTGCGGGCGTAGGTTAACTTTAAAACTGGATTTGGTATAAGCCAGGCGTGCCTTGGCTTATAGTTCTTTATAGGGTTTAGTTGGAGTCCGTCAGGTGAAATAGGCTAAGTCGAAGAAGCTTGGCACGGGTAGATTAAAGAGCAGGCACAACAGGTGAAATTTACAAGCTTAGCAGTTGAATTAATTGTAACGCGAGGTCCGGTAATACTAATTCCTGTTTCCTTGCGCAGTGTATTCAAAGCCCGAGAAAAAGTTTCAGTCTTCATACCAAGTCTTGATGCAAGGAGTGCTTTATCATAGGGTAGCTGCAAAGTGATGTTGGTCTGTTTATCTTTTGGGCACAGTCTGAGTAAAAAGCAGCCAATGCGCTGCGCTGCGGTTTGCACTGAGAGATGTGCCAATTCAAGATCTTTGCGTTTAGTCTGTCGGGACATTAAAGAAAGCATATTAATGGCAAAGCTGCTGTTTTTGAGATGTTCAGCTAATATCGATAGAGGTATTATAAGTAATTTAGAATCTTGAACTATTTGCGCGGAATGCGAATATCTGTTGTTATAAAAGATAGCACTTTCACCAAAGGTTTGGCCAGATGAATAGACGTCAATGATGGCTTCAATCCCGTCAGAAGTTTCATGAAATAATTTTACCCAGCCCTGGCAAATAATGTAGCAATACTGCGCAGACTCATTTTCGAGATAAATTATCTGACCTTGCTCAAAAGAAGTCGGGGGGGAGATATCCTTCGCAATATTGGTGATCTCATCGTTTGGCAAGCTAGAGAACAAATTACTATCCCTAAGGAGATGATAGGTCTCATCCCTTGAAGTAGTAAAGCGCTTCTTGGCAGCAAACTTCATGTAAGTCTTCCCTGATTCCGCACAGTATATCCGATCTTTTTTATATGGCAAGTAAAAAGATAGACTTTAATTGATATATGTCAATTAATCGATTAATAATCAAATAATGATGTATTTCAAGTGGTTATATCGCATTGGAGGCTGCTGACAAATTCCACGACAGCCTAGCTTTCCAGAAAGACTTATTAATTATAGGGGAAATATACTATTTATTCCCCTGAAGCAGCTTAGTTGCACCGAAACCAAGGTTAGTATTCACCGAAGTATCATTAGCGACTTTGAAGAACTGCATTAGGCTATACAACTCTTCTGACTGAGTCATCAGCGATTTTGCAGCGGCTGAGCTTTGCTCAACTAGAGCTGCGTTTTGTTGTAAGGCTTCATCCGTTTCTGCGATCGCGGAGCTGATCTCATTGACGCTATCGGTTTGCTGTTTATTGGCAACAGTAATTTGCTCGATAAGTTGCGCAACCTCTGTACTCTGTGTGTAGATGTTTTGTAGGCTATCGCCGGTCATATTTACAAATTGTGCTCCAGATGAAACTTGAGCAACGTTGTTTTTAATGAGCTCTTTAATTTCCTTAGAGGCTTCTACTGACTTACCAGCCAGCATTCTTACCTCACCAGCAACCACGGCAAACCCCTTACCAGCGTCTCCAGCACGAGCAGCTTCTACAGAGGCATTCAGTGCTAGTAGGTTGGTTTGGAAGGCGATTTCGTCGATTGTTGCAGTGATTTGTGAGATTCTATTTGAAGATTCTTCAATCTTCTTCATCGCATCAACTGCTTGACGAACAATGCCAGAACCTTCGTTGGCCACGTTTTTAGCCACTCCAGATTTCTGATTTGCTTGGGTAGAGCTTTGAGAGTTTTCAGCAATTTTTGATGCAACGCTTTGCATCGAAGCTGCTGTTTCCTCAAATACTGCTGCTTGGCTTTCGGTTCTGCGAGATAAGTCATCCGTTCCGTTGGAAATCTCTGCTGACGCAGATTTTACCGATTCAGAAGCTTGAATAATCTTGGTAACCATTTCAGTCAGCTTATCAATAGTTTCATTGACCGAAGCTTTGATGTCGCCAAACGCCCCTTGATATTCACGGTTTATTTTATGAGTTAGATCCCCATTAGCCAAGGCTTTGAGCGAATCAACGGTATCATTAATCGGTGAAATTATCGAATCCATAAGAGAGTTCATATTAACAATCAATTCCCGGTAACCTCCTTCAAATTGATTGGCATTAATCCGAATAGTTAAGTCACCTTGTGAAGCGGCTTTGATTAACTCAGCTAGCTTTTCAAGGGTAAGAGCAACCATTTTTTGATTTTGCTTATCCGCAATATCTTTTTGCGCAAGCATTTCAATTGATTGGTTAATACCATTCACACTCTTAATGAATGCGCCCATCATACCTTCTGGGCGAATCTTACGGTAATAACGGCCTTCTGATGCTGCTTTCATCGCAAGCATCGACTCCCTAACAAACGAATCGTTAATATCGATACAGTTGTTAACGGAATCGGCAAGCTTAGAAAGGTTACCTTTTTCAGTTAGGTTAATCACCCGTGATTCGAAATCACCGCGGCGAATCGCCTGACAAACTGTAGTGACTTCCCCCAGGAATTTTTGGGTACGTTGTAAATAATAGCTAGCTGCTCCACAACCAAGTGCACAACCCCAGCTAATTAAAGCTGGTGTGAAGGATGCTGTTGCAACTAAGTAGCAACCACTAATTGTAGCCGCGCCAACCACAAATCTCGTAAGCCAAACAGCTTTAGAGAGAGAGGATGAATTCATCATAAGAGACCCCCTTTTCATCAAGAATTTTTTGTAACAATTTATAACTTTCCATCATTCCTTCACGGCGATCGCCATGTTTTCTTTCTTCGGTTAACAATTGGTCATATAGCCCTTCCATTGTTTGGATGGCCTTTCTTGATGGACTTCTGCGGTTAGAGTGATAACCAATCATACTCCCTGACTCGTCAAAGCTTGGAGTTACGTGAGCAAGTACCCAGTAATGATCTCCTAACTTTCCACGATTTACCACATAGGCGAAAATTTCTTTACCAGCTGAGATATAATCCCACAGTAATTTAAAAACGCATCTTGGCATCTTGGGGTTGCGCACGATGTTGTGTGGTTTCCCAAAAACATCATTGTTTGTATAATCTGCTATTTCGCAAAAAATATCATTTGCATAGGTAAGATGTCCTTTTAGATTGGTCTTACTAACGATGATCTCGTTTTGACCTAACATCCGTTCTCTTCCACTTAAATGGACGGCTTCAGTAGATGTCATTTACTCCCCTTTAAATTACCACCTACAGTTTAGCGTAACATGTTGATTTTTATATGTCAAATTGAATTGAAAGTTGTTTATTAATGCTGACTTTGCAGGTCAACTTGCTTGCTTTCACATTTTTCACTGAAGTTTAAGCCGCTTGCGCAACCACTAAACTCTTCCTGAGTTAGCGGCTTATCGAATTGAGATATAAAATCCTCAGTTCCTAGTTGGAATCTTGGTAAACTATTTAAAGATGGTGGTAAAGAAGTTTGCGGTTGGTAACCAATTTCAAATCCATCAAAGGTATAATTAGTGTTTGGTAAAGCTACACCAAACACTTTAATTAAGTTTGCCATTGTTTGTGAGCCTGCTCCAGGCGCACCAATATAACCACCAGTTAGTGTGGCTCCAGCGCCAGCTATATTTAATTTATTAAACGAAACTTTAGACACAATTTTTCCAGTTTGTGAGTTGAGTGAGCCATAAACACCTAAGTATGCACCGGTAATACCATTTGATGTAAGTGAAATATTGCCAGTTGCATTAGCATTACTGAAGTGAGTGGTTCCTGAGCCAGCTTCTTGTTGTAGAGTTGAAACATCTGTCGTTTGTGAAGCTGTAACATTAAATGCATTCATAATATCTAATGTAGCAAGTCTAATTACACTACCGATTTGACCTAAGAAACTAACATTTCCAGTGGTATCAATAACTAGGTTGTTATTTCCATCAACAGTTGATCCAAATTCAATATTACCAGAAGTAGAGTTAAGCGCGCTATTACCTGCAAGGGTAACTGCCCCGTTATAAGTTTGATTACTGGTGGTATTTACAGTTGTTCCTAAGTTAGTAGTGCCATTTGCAGTAATGGTGCCTAGCTTATTGTTGCCACCTATAGTGCCGTATAACGATAAATTATTTGCAGTTAAGCTAAAGTTGTTGCCGGCAGCACTATTAACAGTTGAGTTGAAATTAGTAGTATAAGCGCCTGAATTGAAAGTGACATTAGTACCTAGTATCACCCCGCCGTTATAGTTTTGATCATGGGTGGTAGTAACGTTTGCAGCGCCTGGATTAAACGTCGCGGCATCAGTTGTCAGTGATACTAAAGCAGCGGAGCTACCAATATTACCATTAAATGTAGCAGGTCCACTTAAGGTTAACGATTGTGTGCCATCGACACTGCTGCCAAATGTTAGACCGCTTGCAGTTAAAGTTGCGTTATTACCAAGGGTGACTGCGCCTGAATAGTTTTGTAATCCAGAAGTTGTAATGCCAGTTGTATCGATTGCAGTTGTACCGTTAACGGTTAATGAACTTAGCGCTTGGTTTCCTCCAACTACTCCACCAAACGTAGTGGCACCGTTTGAGGTTAATGATTGATTACCATTTACAGAATCAACAGTGCTGTTAAAGATAATTCCTGAGCCAGTTAGGTTACTGTTACTGCCAAGTGAGACTGCTCCGTTATAAGTTTGAATACCGGTAGAATTAATTGCAGCTGTATTAATAGTTGCAGATCCTGCAATGGTTAAATTATTAAGTGCTTGATTGCTACCAACTAAGCCGTCAAAATAGGTCATTCCTGTGCTGTTAACGGTTAGGCTTCTATTGGCGCCTGAAATGCTATCAATTGTTGATCCAAATGTAGTAGATGCAGTTCCGGATGATATAGTTGTATCATTTTCCAAGATTAAGGCGTTGGCAAAGTCTAAAGCTGCTGTTGAGTAAACATTACCACCAAGATAGATATCATTATTTGGCGATTCAAATACAAGTGGGTTGTTGTTAGCGGTAATTCCACTGAGGAATTTTAAATTACCACTCGTACTGTCGAACGTTCTGGCTGCGGGAAGGCTTGGTATATAAACTAAACCGTTATAAATTTGATCTCCACTAGTGGTAATGTTTGCTGCGCCAGCGTTTAGGGTTATAGCTTGAGTGGTTAACGATGCAAGCGGGGTGGTATCACCAACATCACCATTAAATGTGGTTGCGCTGCTGAGGGTTAAATTATGTGCGCCATCTATAGTTGAGCTAAAAGTGGTGCCAGATGATGCGATGGTAGAATCTCCAGTCAACTCAACGCTACCAGTATAGGTTTGGCCACCAGTGGTGGTAATATTGTTGGCAATTGAGCTATTGCCTGCAACTGATAGTGATCCTAGTACTTTATTTCCACCTACTGCATTATCAAATATTGTATTACCTGTACCAGTTAAGGTTAAGTTTTGACCACCTGAACCGCTACCATTAACTGTAGAGCCAAATGTAGTTGTTCCAGTGCCTGAATTAATAGTGGCATTAGTTGCCAAAGTTACTTGATTGTTGAAATTTACATCGCCACTAGTTGCAATGTTACTGCCAAGCGATACCGCGTCAATAAAGGTTAATGTCGATAGTAGTGGGCTGGTTGTGCCAATGCCAGCATTAACAAAGTTTTCTCCGCCACCACCAACTGTTAAGGTGTCACCAGAAGCAATAGCATTGATTGCTCCATTAAAGGTTTTATTGCCGGTGGCATCGATACTTAAGTTTGGAATACCGATGTTAACTGCGCCGGCAGTTAGTGATGCTAATGCAGCTATGCCACCAACATTACCATTAAAGGTTGTATGACCTGCTAGAGTTAATGCGCTACTACCATCCAAAGTTGAATCAAATGTTGTGCCAGTACTGGTAATTGTAATTGGTGTGCCTGAAAGAACGGTCGGGCCATTATAGGTTAGTGTTTTAGAAGAAGTTTGGTTGCCGGCAATTACTATTTTATAAGGAGATATGAATGTCGTAGGGGTTGACCATAATGCATATGGGCTAATCGTAATAGTTCCATTAGACAGGCTACTCGAGCCGATGTTTAGTTGTGACCAGCTCAAGAAGTGGCTTAATGTAGTAGAATTAATATTAAGTGCGTTTGCAACTACGGTTGGGCTGGCAACGGCGATATTGGTGGTGGAACTTTGTGGTTCAATCCACAGGGTACCAGTACCAGTTAAATTAGCGCTAATAGTTGGCGTAGTATCGGTTATAAATGTGGCATTGTTGGCACCGAAGTTTTGTGCGCCAGCAACGGTGATGAGCCCGCTTTTAGTCGCAAATTCAGTGTTATTAGCCCAGCTTGAATAAGCGTTGAGGGTAAGTCCTGCAGTCATATCATTTCTGCCAAATTCAACTAATCCCCAGCCATTACCAATTTTGCCTAAACTGGTTAAAGAAATGGTTTGCACTCCAGATACTGCATTGCTGTTTACATCTAATGCGACTGTCGAAAGGTTAGGAGTAAACCACAATGTTCCGCCGCTACCTATCACCGCCCCACCAAAGTTAACCGCTCCTGAGTTAGATAACGTTAAGTTATAGGTGTTACCAACTATAGAACCAAAGCCAAGGGCATAATTTGTACCTGTGCTTGTAAGCGTTGTATTGCCGTTAAGCGTTAAAGTTCCCGTATAAGTTTGTGCGCCAGAGGTGGTAACTGTAGTTGGACCGACAAAATTAGTTGTGCCAGTTACGAGTAAACTTTTTAGGGTGTCAACTGCTGCATCAAATATAGCATTGCCAGTTACGGTTAAGGCATTGGCAGAAGCACTTAGTGCTGATCCGAAAGTAACGGTGCTAGCAGTTAAGTTGGCCGAAGCACTACTTAAGGTTAGGCTACCATTATAATTTTGCGCCCCAGTGGTTGAAATTGCGGTGGTATTAATTGTAGTCGCGCCAGAAGAAGTCAGTGAAGCCAGTTTAGTTGCGCCCACCACGCCATTAAATGTTACCGGTCCTGATAATGTAAGCGCATCCGCGCCACTAGTTAGGGCATTTACTGTGCTACTAAATGTTGTGCCAGAAGAGGATAAGCTGGTGTTGGCATTGCCAATAGTTACAGCGCCCGTATAAATTTGCGTGCCAGTAGTTGCAATTGAAGACGCATTAATTGCTGATGTGCCAGAGATAGACAAATTACCT
>JBIOER010000004.1:0-31958 GCA_044446225.1 Rickettsiales bacterium
ATTCAGTAACATGTATGTGTTAGGTGTGGGATAAGTAACACCTGCAGATAATAAAGCTAATGCTTGACCGATTGAGCAAAATTGCTAATAATAGGTCGCACTAAGTGGCCGAGTAGCAAAGTGGTAATGCTGCGGATTGCAAATCCGCCATTCGTCGGTTCGATTCCGGCCTCGGCCTCGTCAAGCTAGCTAGTTATAGAGAGTGAATGGCGGCTAGGTTATTTTTATTCATAGTACTTCTTTTTTCGCACACCACTGCGATAGCGGTGGACTCGCAGCTCAATGACCAATCTTTTGGCAATCAAATTATCGATGATGCCGACAAAGGAAATGACGGTGAAGTCTCTGGTTACCTGAGAAATAAAGTCTCTCCCAATACCAAGGGAATTTTTGACACTACCCCCTTAATTCGTGCCAGTATTAATGGGCATGCCAGCACAGTTAGATTGCTCCTTGAAGCGGGGGCGAATCCCAATCAAAAAGATATTGGGGGCGCAACTGCCCTCCATTTGGCGGCAAGAAATGGTCATCTTGAAGTGGTGAAATTACTCCTGAGGTATGGAGCAAACCCCGAAACTCCTGATAACGAAGGTTATTCGGCATTAAAGCGCGCGATTAAATCGCAGCACATTGCTATTGTTAATGAAATGCTTAACAAGGGAGCCGACGTTGATGACAAAGGAAAGATCGGCATTTCAGCGCGACAACTGGGAGTATCTTCTAAGAACCCTAAACTCAAGGAAATTTTTGAGCAGTATAAATCGGTTGAAGTGGCCAAGTTAGGTGATGAACTGCTGCGTAAGCAAAGCTTACCGATTCCTGATGAGAAAACCGAAGCGACTAAACACACCCTTACCGTGCGGGAAGAAGAGGCGAAGAAACCAGAGCCACCAATGCTATTAACGGATAAGAATGTTCGAGTTAATGTGGCGGAAGCAGTTAAGGTACCGTTAGATGTCGACTTAACGGCTAAACAAAAGCCAATAGAAAAGAACTTTGTCGAGCCGAAAGACTCTCGTGTTGAAACTGCCCCGGTGGTACTTCGCCCTAAGTCGATGGAGATTTCCGGCTTTGTTGACGAGGATGAAGCGCTGGCATTTTGGCAGGAATTCTCTGAGAAAAGTTTTGTCAAAGGTAAGGCTGCTAATATCGTGCATGATAATTCAACTGGTCATACGCGTTACTACATTCGGTTTAAGAATTTTACTAGTGCAACTGAGGTATTCAATACTTGTAAAGAAGTTAGGAAATACCGTAAAACCCTGCTATGTTATAGCGTACATGATATATATTAATTAACATGCAACACACCCCCCAAACATTTGGCTTTAGATTAATTAGCAAATCATTTCGAATTGCCGGAGAGTATTTCTGCAAATCTAAGGCTGCTCCTTTTGCGCTGGTAATGCTTATAGCGCTAATTGCCTTTGAACTGTTGTTTGTTTATGTGAACGTAGAATTGAACAAGTGGAACGTCGGGTTTTTTAATGCGATTCAAGACCTTAACCAAGTTGCCTTTTCTAAGTCGGTAATTGCTTGGCTTTACCTGCTGGTAGCTTTCATTGGTGTCTTTATGGTTAAATTATTTATTAATTTATGGCTGACACTTAAATGGCGAATTTGGCTAACTGAAAACTACCTAAACAAGTGGTTATCCAATAAGTCTTTTTACGGCAGTAAAATACTGGGTTATGAAAGCGATAACCCTGACCAAAGGATTGCTAATGACATCAACTCATTCACCTCCACCTTCATCGACCTAACTATGGGGTTACTAAGTTCAGTGGTAACTTTCTGTAGCTTCATTGTAATCCTTTGGAATTTGGGCGGTTCCTTAGAGTTTACGCTGCTAGGTAAGCACCACCATATTCCAGGGTATCTAGTTTGGTTAGCCTTGCTTTATAGTGGTATTGCAACTTACGTAGCGCATATCATTGGTAAGAAATTAATTAGGTTACAATTCGAACAAGAGCGTAAAGAGGCGAACTTCAGGTTCTCGATGATGCG
The DNA here is from genome assembly GCA_044446225.1 of Rickettsiales bacterium. Lineage (GTDB taxonomy): Bacteria > Pseudomonadota > Alphaproteobacteria > Rickettsiales > Midichloriaceae > JBIOER01. The sequence goes on from JBIOER010000004.1 coordinate 2,008, forward strand.
CGTGCGTGAGTATGCAGAATCGATCGCATTATATAATGCTGGTATGAGTGAAAAAAGCTCAATCATTGATAAGTTTTTTGTAGTTGTGGCCAACTATAAACAGATAATTTACAAACTACTTTCGCTGGCTTTATTTAGGAATGTTTACGTGATTGTGGGAAATATTGCGCCGGTTATCATGATGGCACCTAAGTTGTTTTCTAAACAGCTCCATTTTGGGGAGATGATGCAGGGGGTCTCTGCTTTTAGACAGATTTTGGATTCGCTCTCATTTATTATTAGCAGTTACTCAGCCCTTGCTGGCTTTATGGCGGTAACGGCTCGGTTAGAAGGGTTCCTTAATTCAATTGATGAGTGGGAAGAAACTGACCATAAGGTAGAGTATAAAGAAGATGATCATCTAGCCTTTGCACTTAAAAGCTATTTCCCTAGTGGTGAATTGATGTTTGATATCCGCAAAACCAAACTAAAAGGAGACACTTTAATTCAAGGGACTTCGGGCGCAGGTAAAAGCACCCTGTTCCGTATTTTGGCCAAGATGTGGCCATTTGCTGAAGGGGAAGTGATCATGCCGAGTGGGAAAAAACTCCTTTATATCCCGCAGAAGAGTTATATTAACACGGGTACGCTGAGACAGGTGCTAACCTACCCATCAAATTCCTGTGACATCTTAGAGCAACTCCTCAAAGAATTTGACTTGGAGCATCTTACGCTTGAACTTGATGTGGAAAAAGATTGGTCAAAAATATTAAGTGGTGGTGAGCAGCAACGTATTGCGCTAATCCGCGCAATTATTGACCGCCCTGATATTATCTTTATGGATGAAGCAACCAGTTCACTTAATAGCAAACTTGCTCAAGCTGCGCTTTTGATGGTTAAAAAACATTTGCCGCAAGCACAGCTTATTTTAATTAGTCATGACTTAGCGATGACTAAAGTATTTCCCAACGTTTATGAATTTGCGGATAAGCAGTTAAAGAGCATATAGGTGTAAAGTACCTACTTTAGGGCGCTGATAAGGATTTTAGAATCATGATTTTCAGTAACCAAACTGTCATACACAATATAGTTCTCCATAACCTTCTTGACGTAATTGCGAGTTTCATTGAAAGGAATTAGTTCAATCCAATCAACCACATCATCATGAGATGCAAATTCGCGCGGGTCGCCATAAATTTTTAACCATTTAACCACATTGCCAGGCCCAGCATTATATGCTGCCAAGGCCAGCGGGATACTATTAAACTTAGTATATAAACTATCAAAATATTTAACCCCGATGTGCACATTAGCTTCGGCCTCGGTTTTAGCATCGCCCGAACCATACTTAGATTTCATGTGCGAGTAAGTGGCGGGCATTAACTGCATCAAACCTTTCGCACCAGCTACGCTGACTGCGTTTTTGTCAAAGTTGCTTTCCTGACGCATAATCCCTAAGTAAATACTTTTGGGGAGCTTATTATCTGCAATTCTCACATCATACGGATAACCGATCTTGATCAAGCTTTTGCCACTATTGGCAGAAACTCGAGCCAGCTCTACCGAAAGGGGATGGTAGTTGCGGTTAACATAGAACAGGGCGACATTTTCCAAATCATGTCGTTTAAGGCCGAGATTGGGTATATGGGCAATGATCTTGGCCGCCAGAACTTTGACGTTAGCCTTATGTAAAATGTAGGCAAAGTAGGCGAGCTTTTTGACGTTTTCTTGGTGAATGACTTCAGTATCTGGTTGCTGGTCTGACTCATGCGCAAAATAATCCACCTGATCGACATTGGTGTGCGCAATAGCTAAATGACCATAGAAGGTGCCTTTATAAGTTGCGGCAGTATCATACCACTGGGAGGTGTGCTCAGAGTCGTCTAATGCTTCATAGGTTTTAGCCATCCAATACGCGGCTTTGGACTTGCTGTTAGCCAGCTTAGATGAATCATAAAGAGTTTGGAAATGCACTAGTGCTGAGTCATAATTGCGCAAGAAGCGCAGGGCAATCCACCCACCCAACCATTCCGCCTCGGCGAAGTCAGAGCCTTGAGGTAGGTTGTGATTAAGCGTTAGGCGGTAGGCTTCATAAAAGTGTTTTTCCCGCAGTGCGTTGCGAATGGCAATGTTTTTGAGCTTCCACCATTTTTCATAGTTAGCCGTTGGCGCTACTTGCAGTAACTGTGCAAGAGCTTTTTGTTCATGGTCATTATCCAAATTGCGTTTAACTTCCAAATAGGTAACGAATTCATCATCCTTTAGATCGCCGTGTAAAATGCCTAAAGTGAATAGTTTAGAAGGGGACTTCGCCAGGTCAATTTTATATAGCGGCTTCTTCTGATAATTGGCGGGGAGAATATTAATTAAGAGCTGGGCACTTTGATAATCTTTATTCCAGGTTAGATTATCAATCTTGGTAAGCAAATCTTGGAGGGTAAAGATCTGCTTATATTTCTTCAAAAAATATTCCTCTTTTAATACCTCCAAGTCACTGTTTATCCAGTACTCGCGGAGCATGTTTTTGGCGTCAGACGCGTCTTTATTAACCTTGCCCGCGCCAATTAGGGCGTTTAAATAGAGGAGACGGTTATTATCGGTAGTGGGTTTTCTTAGTTTAAACCACTGTATGGTATCATTATAATCGCCACTGGGGTCGATGGATGATTCAATTTTGCTGGCAAAAGCGTCGGTGGGTACCCAAGGATTATGGATAAAGAAGCCATTGATTTGATTAAGTTTGAGGTCGCTGGTGTCGAAATATATTTTCATTATTTTTAAGAAAAAATCACACTGAGCTTTGTTCATACAGCTATCACGTAGCGCAAGTGCGTTACCCCACTGCTTAGAGCTGGCGTAATCGACAATTTTAATTAACTTCGCTTCATCATCTTCTTGGATGTACGCGGGAGCCTTTGTTTTATCAATTTTGGCGGTAACTTTTTTATCAACGGCTTGTTTTGCCGCATTCTTTATAGGCACGCGTTTCTTGATCTGATTGATTTTGGTTTTATCAACCGGCTTGCTATCCGCAGCTACTGCGCTTGCAGAGAATATAAGCAATAATAATAAAACTAAAATTCTGTTCATATAAGCAGCTGGGTTACATTTTCAATGAGTCTTAAACGTTCTTTCTCAGAGGTTACTTCAGTTACAATCAATAACTTTTGCTCGCCTCTTAACTTATATTGAAGCGGATTATGCGTTACTAAATCAATAACTTTATCAAAATTATGTGGTTGATTATTTCTAAAAGTGATAACCAATCCTTTGTCTCCAAAATCTATCTTCTCAATATTTGCCAACTTTGCTAGGTTTTTCAACTTAACGATCGTAAATAAATTCTCCGCCTCTTCTGGAAGAGACCCAAAGCGGTCAATCATTTCGGCAGCAAATGTTTCCAAAATTTCTAAATCATAAATTGCGGCAATCTTGCGGTATAAGCTTAAACGTAATGAGCTATCAATAATATAAGTTTCTGGTAGTTGTACCGTAATGCCAATATTTAACTGAGGACTCCACGATTTTAAATCTTCCTGCTCTTCATTATTTTTAAGAAGGGCGACAGCTTGTTCGAGCATTTCTTGATAGAGTTCCACCCCAACTTCTTTAACCTGGCCGGATTGTTCCTCGCCAACTAAATTGCCATAGCCGCGCATATCCATATCATGGCTGGCAACATTGAAGCCTGCCCCTAAATTATCGAGGGTGGAGAGAATAGAAAGACGTTTTTCAGACTCTAACGTTAGGCGTTTACCACTCGGATAAGTTAAATAGGCATAGGCTTGCACATTTGACCGGCCGACCCGTCCACGAATTTGGTACAGTTGGGACAAGCCAAACATTTCCGCGCGGTCAACAATAATGGTGTTGGCCATCGGGATATCTAGTCCTGACTCAACAATTGAAGTGGAAATTAGTACTTGGTATTTACCATCATAGAATTGGTTCATAATTCTATCTAACTCAGCAGAGCCCATCTGACCGTGGGCAATTACCGACTTGACTTCAGGGATACTGGCTTTGATGAATTCATGGAGATCATTTAAGTACTGAATACGAGGTGAGACGAAGAACACGCGCCCGCCGCGATAGAATTCGCGCAGGATTGCCTCCTTAAGTGTGACCGGATCAAACGGCACAATTTGCGTTTTAATCGGCATTCTATCAACGGGTGGGGTGCCGATAATACTTAGATCTTTCAGCCCAAATAAAGACATCTGCAATGTTCTGGGAATTGGTGTGGCAGATAGCGTTAGTACGTGGGCATTAGCCCGCAGCTCTTTTAAACGATCTTTTTGGCCAACGCCAAAATGCTGCTCCTCATCGATGATAATTAGCCCGAGGTTCTTAAAGGCGATATCTTTAGCTAGAAGTGCATGCGTTCCAATTACAATATCCACCCCTCCTTCGCGTAACGCCGTTTTGATTTTTTTAGTATCACCTGGCTTGGTAAATTTGGAAAGTTGTGCAATTCGCACCGGCATTCCTTGGAAACGCGACTGGAAAGTCGCGTAATGCTGGCGTGCCAGCAGTGTCGTTGGCACTAGGAGTGCCACTTGTGCGTGAGTATCTGCCGAGAGTGCGGCGGCGGCGGCTCTAAGTGCTACTTCGGTTTTGCCAAAACCCACGTCGCCACAAACTAGGCGATCCATCGGTTTGTTTTGGGCTAGATCATGGGTGGTTTCTTCAATTGCTTTTAGCTGATCATCGGTTTCAACGTAGGGGAAATTGGCGCAGAATTCTTTATACATATCGTCAATTGGCGCGAGGACTAACGCCTGGTGCTTGCTGCGCTCCGCTGCAAGCGCAATGATTTTCGCCGCGGCAATTTTAATCCGATTTTTAAGTTTAGCCTTTCTGCTTTGCCAGCCAAGCGAGCCTAATTTATCTAACTCAGCATCATTGGTGCCGTAGCGAGTAAGTAACTCAAAATTTTCAACCGGAACATAAAGCTTATCATTATCCTTATAGGTAAGTTTGATGAAATCATGCTTATGCTTCTTTATTTCTAAAGTCTCTAGCCCCTCGAAACGGCCGATTCCGTATTCTTTATGAACTAGCAAATCATCGCGCTCAATGTTACTGAACTCGGCAAAAATATCGATGTTCTTCTTAGCGCGCTTACTCTTGCGCGTAAGGCGCTCGCCGAGCAAATCCTGCTCGGAAATAAAGATATATTCTTTCCAGCCAAACCCGGCTTCAATCGGCAGCACCGCAAGATTAATAGTCTTGCGCGTAACTTCTTTGAATTGATCAATTAAGTGAGTGGTAATTTCTGACTCGCCTAACATTTTCTTCAGGCGCTCGCGCGAACCTTCGGTAAAGCAACTTATGACAACGGTTTTATCTACATGCTCTTGGACATAAGCGCTAAATAACTCAAGTGAATGCTTGTGCTCAAGCTTGGAGAGGAAGGCAAAATTGGGAACTTTTTGAAACTCTCCCGGTTCAAAGGTATTTATTTTAAATTGCTTTTTGCGGCTGAGGTTTTGCTGAACTTGCTCTTCATCAAGATAGAGCTGTTCAAGCGGCAGAATCAGAGAGGTATTTTTATTGGTGCGGAGTTCAAACTGATGCGCCGCCTTTTTATGGAACTCAAGCAATTGGGCGGGCAGGTCATAGCCGGCAATTAGCGTGAAATCACGCAGATAATCAAAGAGGGTGGAAGTGCCACCATAGAACATGGGAATATATTGCTCAATACCGCCAACTTTACGACCTTCGTCGATGGAGTCGGTAATCAAACTACTAGTTACGCCAAAGGATTTTCGGTAGCGCGCGAAAAAATTATCTTTGCTATTTGGCGTCAATGCCACTTCACTGACCGGGATTAGCTTAAAGTGATCGATTAACCCGACGCTTAATTGTGTCTCTGGGTTAAAGGTGCGAATATTATCAATTGAGGAGCCAAAAAAATCTAGGCGGTAGCCGAGATCTTCTTCGAACATAATATCAACTATCCCACCCCGCACGGCAAATTCACCCATGACAATGCTGGTGTTAGTTCGGGTAAATCCGTACTCAACTAATTTGACAATGAAATCAGATTGCGCAAATACCATCCCTTTTTTAATGGGGATGGTCAAGTCAGCTAGTGCGACTTGGGGGATCAATTTTTGCATTAAACATTCCGGGGTGGTAACTAATACGCCGGTAAAATCAGCTAGGTTAGCCAGCGTTTTTAAGCGCTCAGCAGAGATTAAAATGTTGGGAGAGATAATGTCGTAAGGGATTGCATCCCATGCAGGTAGCGCTAGTATCTGTATACTGGGATTAAAAAAATGGATGCGGTTTTTAACCAGCTCAAGCTCATCATTATTTGCGGCAACAACAACTGTTGGCAGCTTGTTGCTTAAATAATTGCTGGCAACAATTCCTTCGGTGTTAGGAAGGATATGTAAGGCTTGGTTGGGCATATTAAAAAGTCACTGCAGCGCCTTTTTGGGCCGATTCATAAATTGCATCAAGTAGCTTTAATGACACCAACCCCTGGTCGGCATCAACCAATGGATTAGCTTTGCCCAGTAGAGTTTCTGCCATATTGCGATAATAATCAATGTGACCGTAGCCATAAACAGAATCGGTGTGGTAATTCAAGCTTTTGATGTTGCGGTCATAGTCGGTCATTTCAGAAAATTCCCAGTATTCGATTTCGTTCATGGCAATGCCGCCAATTCTAACTGTGCCCTTCTCACCAATGATGGTTACTGACCCTTCTAAGTTATTTGCATAGGTTAGTACGGTTACATTTAAATTCCCCAAGGTGCCATTTTTCCACTCAATGCTGGCTACGCCGCAATCCTCAGTTTCAATTTTTCTAGCTAAGGTAACCAAATTAGAATGCACGCTTTTAAGCTCGTCGCGAACCACCCAGCAGATTAGGTCAACGTAGTGACTGGCTTGAGTATAGAAAGCTCCGCCATCAAGGTTCTTAGTGCCATGCCAGGTAGCATCCTTGGTGTAATATTCCTGTGGCCGATGCCAAAATACATTGGAAGTAATCAGATGGACTTGGCCAAATCTCCCATCTTCAACGGCTTTATTGAGGGCTTGGATAGTGGGGTTAAAACGATTTTGGTAAATTACGAATAGCTTTACGCCATTTTTTTCAGCTTCGGCTTTCATAGCCAAACCATCTTGATATTTGATGGCCATGGGTTTTTCGGTAATCACATTAACTTTTTTGCGCGCGGCACGAATGGCATACTCAGGGTGTAAACCATTGGGGAGTAAAATTGAGACCGCATCCAACTGACAACTATCAAGCATTAGATCGAAGTCAGAAAACGCTTGGGCAGAAAATGGCGCCGCTGCTTTTTCAGCGCGCGCGATGTCTGCATCACATACTGCTACTAACTCAATTAGATCAGTGTTCTTCTGGAGGGCTTCAAAGTGTTTTACCGAGACTCTGCCGCAACCCAATATTCCTAAACGTATTTTCTTCATATCATCTCTTGTGTTCACACAGGTTGATACATTATTTAGGGTGATTTGTCATGAAAAATAAGTATAATAATGGCCATGAGAGATTTTATCCCTTTTGCCCTTCCCGACATTGGTGATGAGGAAATTAACGCCGTTGTAGAATGCATGCGCTCTGGCTGGCTAACAACTGGCCCTGTAGGCAAAAAGTTTGAAGAGGAGTTTTCGGAGTTCATTGGCGAGAAAGTTGCGTCGATCTCCGTCAATTCGGCAACGATGGGTCTTATGCTTGCTTTAGAAGCGGTCGGTGTTGTAGCAGGTGATGAAGTAATTGTTCCCACCTATACCTTTAGTGCTACAGCGATGGTGGCGGTTTACTTGGGTGCCAAGCCAGTTCTTTGCGATATTGACCCGATAACGATGAACATCGACCCAAAAGCAATTGAAGCTAAAATTACCAAAAAAACTAAAGCGATCATACCCGTCCATTTTGCAGGGCTTGCTTGTGATATGGATGCGATCAATGCCATTGCTAAAAAACATCATCTTAAAGTTATTGAAGATGCCGCGCATTCTTTGCCGACTGAATACAAGGGTAAGTTAATTGGTAGCGGGCATGCGGATGCTACCGTGTATAGTTTTTATGCTACTAAAACCATCACCACCGGTGAGGGGGGGATGATTGTGACCAAAAACCCAGAAATTGCGCAGCGGTGCCGGGTAATGCGTCTGCATGGGATTTCGCGCGATGCATTTGATCGCTACACCTCCAAAACCGCCAAGTGGTATTACGAAATTGTTGCCGCCGGGGCAAAATGCAACCTAACTGATATCGCCAGCAGCATTGGCCGCGAGCAGCTTAAGAAGGCGTATAAATTTGCCCAGCGGCGTAAACAAATTGCTATGAAGTATATTAAAAGCTTCCAAGATTTGCCGCTCACTTTGCCCTATTATAACGATGACTTACACGCGTGGCATTTGTTTGTCATACGTATTGCGGAAGCCAAAATGACTCGCGAAGCATTTATCGAAAAAATGACTGAGAAAGGAATTGGGTGCAGCGTGCACTTTATCCCCTTGCACCTACATCCGTTCTATCAAGAGTTTTTAGGGGCAAAGCTCGGAGATTTCCCCAATGCCGAAAGTGTGTATAAAAATGCGGTGAGCTTGCCTATATATACTAAAATGACCGATGAGGACGTCGATTATGTGATAAAATCAGTTAGGGAAATCCTGTGTTAAAAACCTGCTTTGATTATACCGCCGCCGCACTTGGTTTGATCCTACTTTCCCCCCTTTTTTTGCTACTAGCTATCGCGATAAAATTAGAGTCAAAAGGGGCGGTGTTTTACCTGCAAACCCGTGTAGGGCTGCGGGGCAAAGAATTTAAAATCTTTAAATTTCGTTCGATGCGCCTTAATCAAGGACTGGCCTTAACCATCGGTGCTGATGCGAGGATTACTTGTGTGGGGAAAATTATTCGTAAGTGCCATCTTGATGAATTCGCCCAATTGATTAATGTCCTAAGGGGTGAAATGAGCTTAGTTGGCCCACGCCCCGAAAATCCTAAATACACCAAGTTTTATAAGCAGAAGTGGAAGCAGGTTTTATCAGTAAAGCCTGGGATTACCGGCCTGTCTCAAGTTGAGCTGGCTAAAGTGGAATACGCTATGCTTGCTAAATGCCAAGACCCCGAAGCGACTTATATCAAAAAAATTCTCCCACCTAAGTTGGATACGGAGATCCGCTACATCACTACCCGTAGTTTTGCTAGGGATATTCAGTTGATTTTAAGGACTGTGCTTAAGTTTTAAGCCGCTTGTGGGATTGGTTTTGCCGTAGTGTGCAGTCTGCGCGCGCGGCGTTTTTTAATCTCATCACCAAGCATGGTGAAGCTTGCCAATAAGATCAAGGCATAACCCATATAAACCCTAGGGTCTTGCTGGACTTCAGCAAAAATCAAATAGCTGCATAACGCGCTAAAGATAAATTTGGTATATCTAAATGGCACCACCACTGATAGCTCGTACTTGAGGGCGTTGAAGTAGGCAAGTCCGTGAATAAAGTAAAGCGTTGCCATAACCAAAATAAACTTGGCGTGCTTGGCTTCCACCGTGAACTTAGAGAAATCAGTAAAAGTAGGCAGCATGCCAACACCCGTCCACTGAAATAAGGTCGTGCTAGCGCTGACGATGCTGGAGAAAAGTAGGAGGTAAAACATTTGCGTACGATTGCTCTCAGTTATGCCAAGTTTCTTCACGGTAAGCGTGTTGAGCGCCCAAAAGAGCATTGCCATAAAGATGTATAAGTGGCCGATATTAAGGCTGTGGTGCTCAAATGAAGAGCTATTGAAATTCATCAAGCTAGGGTTGATGACTACAAATGCACCGAGCATTCCAGTGCATATGGCAAGTAGCTTGGAGGCGGTGAATTTCTCGTTAAAGAGTACAAAGCCAAGGATGGTAATAATTAGATATTGTAGATTCTCAAGTGCGGCGGCATCCACCATACTTACCTGTTTCAAGCCGCTAAAGAAGCATATTGATGCTAATACCGAAAGCACCGCCCGTAAAAAATGGTAGCGCAGACGTTTGGTTTTAAATACCAACATACCTTTGGTAAATACCCAAGGAAGAATGATGACGAACAAACTGAATTTATATAAGAAGACCACAATGTTTGAGGGGAGGTCAGCAGTTAAGATTTTTGACATTGCGTCCAACCCCGTCAGACAGACGGTGTTGATCAACATAAATATTATTCCGGGAATTGATGAGCGGTAAGCTGAGGTTGTGTTGGCCATAATCCTATCTACACTTTTTTTGATTATAGCGAAAATCCCGCATTTGTCAAGTACTCGTGCCCTGACATTTCATATAATCGGGAAACTGTACGCTTGAATTCAAACGCATTTTTGCCTACGGAATAAATGTGGTCAGGCGCGATGGCAGAAAGGCATATAAGTATGGTTTTGCTCTCGTACAGGCAGTCAACAAGGGTAATGAAGCGGAGTGCTTCATTATGCTCATCTTGGCTAAGCTTGGGGATGTTATGGATAATCACGGTACTAAACTGATGGCTAAGTGAGAGGTAGTCAATCGCGCCTAAGGGCTGCATACAAAGTTCGGCAAAAGTAAATTCGGCGAGTTTACCGTATATGTTTAGTGCATGGATGGCTTTGCCGCTGCCTGCTACAATCACCGAGTGATTTTTTTGCGCGTGACCGGTCAAATCGTAAACCACATTTTCCAGCTCATGGGAGGTTTGTTTATTAACTGGATAAATAAATGCACGGGTCAACCCCGCTATTTTGGCTAAACGATAATCTTGGTAGTTATTCAGCTCAAAGACATCCAAGCGCTTATTGACCAAATCAATAAAAGGCAGGAACTGCTCACGCTGCAGTCCATCTTTAAACAACCCCCCGGGTGCTTGATTCGAGGTGAAAAAGATAAATATATTCCGATTAAAGAACACTTGGAAGAGCCGATGAAGGATCATCGCGTCAGCGATATTGTTGACTTGGAGCTCGTCGAAACAAATAACGGTATATTTGTCGGCGATTTTACCGGCAATTTCGGGGATGGGGTCATAAGCTTTAGAGGTATAAGAATTCTTCTCCCGCCACTTATGCAGGCTTTTATGGATGTCTTGCATGAATTCATGGAAATGGACCTTTAGCTTACGTTTAGTTTGCAGCGATTCGAAAAAGAGTCCCAGCAGCATCGATTTGCCTCTGCCAACGTCGCCGTGGATATACATACCTTGTTTCCGAAGTTCTTTGGTTTTTAATTTCACAAAAACACGGTCGAGCAAGCTGTTGCTTAGCCGGTCGATTTGTTTTTTATAGCGTTCAAGGTCATGGATTAGCGCAAGTTGCACCTCATCAAAAGTGACGTTGTTTTCTTCGCAGAACCTTGCAAACACCCGGAGTATTCTTACCTCATATACATGCCACCATTAACATCAATGGTGTGCCCTGTAATAAGTCTAGCTTCATCAGAGGCCAAAAACAAGGCTGCATTTGCGACGTCATCTGGTTCGCCGAAAATTCCTACCGGGATTTTGGCAAGAATTTTTTCTTTAATATCGTCTCGAATTGCGTCAGTCATGGGGGTTTTGATGAATCCGGGTGCGATGCAGTTGGCAGTTACCCCTCGCGATGCGCCTTCTAATGCCATCGATTTGGTCATGCCAATCATCCCGGCTTTGGAAGCCGAATAGTTAGCTTGGCCAAAATTGCCCGACTCACCGACTACCGAGGCAATATTAATAATACGTCCCTGCCGGCGTTTAGTCATCGCTTTCATCGCCTCTCTGCCGAGTAAGAAGGCTGACTTGAGGTTAACGGTGATTACCTCGTCCCATTCTTCTTCAGACATTCTAATCATCAGGTTGTCGCGCGTTACTCCGGCGTTACATACTAGTATATTAAGTCCACCGGTTAATTCTTCTGCCTTGGCATATAAGGAGAGGACGCTTTGTGATTCCTTGAGGTTGGCGGTCGCAATATGTACGCGCTCCTTAAATTCAGCAGCAAGCTCCTGCAAAACATTTTCGCGGGTTCCAGAAATTACTACAGTTGCGCCCGCTGCATGAAGCTTCCTAGCTATGGCGTGGCCTAGGCCGCCAGTTGCGCCAGTTACCAGCGCGTTCTTACCGGTTAATGAGAACATTATCTACCTTTAAATTGACTGCAGAAAAACTATTACGTAAGGAGGCTTTCGTCAAGCGGACTGTTAAAGGGCGTTGTTGCATTTTTACAACAACAATAACCTAAAAATTAAAAAACCTATTAAATTGATTCTTATATACTTTCACCCGACCTAGACTAAAAGGTAATAGTAGCAAGGTGCTACATATATATTAACTAAATAGAGGAATAAAATGTCTATTCAAAAACTTTTACTTACTTCTGCTTTAGTTGCTGGCTTCGCGGTTAATGCTCTTGCATCTGGCCCTTCAGTAACTCTTGGTGGATCGTTAGATACATATATTAACGCAACATCACAAAAATCTGCATTTAAATATAACGGTTTTGCTACACAAGATGCTTCGAATAAACTTAACCAATCTGCAGTTGCTAACGATACTAACTTACATGTTAACGTTGCTGGTAAAGCTGGAAATGGCTTGAAATATGGTGGTAAAATTCTATTAAACGCTGATGCTTCAGCTAACAAATATGCAACTGCATCAGTTGATGCTAATGGCGTTGTTTCTTACGCAAGTTCAAGCCAAGCTATTGAAACAATGGCTTATGCTGAAACTATGTTTGGTCGTTTAGAAGCTGGTACAACTCCTGGTGTATACAATTCATTCAAAGTTAACGCTGCTAACATTGCTCGTGCAACTGGTGGTATTGATGGGAATTCACAATACTCTTGGAACCCTGCAATTACAACAAGCGGTGGAGCGTATGCGTTAGTTTCAAACCGTTTTTGGGTTAACCCGAACCTTCCATCTAACTATTCAACTGCTAACTCAGCTAATGCTGCGAAAGTATCTGTAGTTTCTCCAACTTGGATGGGCTTAAAAGCTGGTATTTCTTATATTCCTGATATGGCGCAAAGCGGTACAGTTAATGGAACTCATACAGTTGCAAGATTACAAGATGCTACTGGTGCTGCTATTAACCCTGCAGCTCCATACAGAAACGTTATTTCTGGCGGTTTACACTATGCTGCAACTATGCAAAAAATTGGCTTCAAGGCTTCATTACTTGGTGAAACTGGTAAAGCTAAAAATGATACAGCTGGTATTCAACGTCACAAGCTTAAAGCTTGGGAACTTGGTGCTGGTGTAAGTTACATGGGCTTTGCTCTTAACGGATCATTTGCTGATATGGGTGACTCTGGTCTTACTAAAGCTGTTACTCCAGGTAAGAAAAACACTAAATACTGGACTTTAGGTGGTGCATATGAATACGGTGCTGCTGGTCTAAGTGTTACTTACATGACAAGCACAAGAGGTCTTCTTGAAGGTGCTGGAACTAAAGAAAATAAATTCTCTAACCTATCTATTGGTTTAGATTATAAATTAGCTCCTGGTTTCATGCCTTATGCTGAAGTTTCTGCATTCAAAATTGATGAAAGAGCTCCTGCTAACAGCGCTACAGCTGGTCAAATGAAAAATACTGGTACAGTATTCTTAGTTGGTTCTAAATTAGTATTCTAATTTAAACTAGCCTAAATACTAAAGGAAACAGCGGGGCGACCCGCTGTTTTTTTATGCGCATTATTCCTCTGAGCAGGTAGGAAATCAAAGCCTATAAGCCTTATGAATCATGAATCTCCGCCTGTGCTACCTATTTTTGTAAAATTTCCCCGTGGCTATAAATGTAGAAGTCATCAAGATGACGCAAACGTACATGATAGAAGTATTTTATACTCCCGTTCTCAACAAGGAAAGTGTCATCTCCGCGGAGGCGGAGATCCAGGATTCATGTGGCTTCGATGGTGGGTCCCCGCCTCCGCGAGGACGACAAACTTTAAATTTTATTCCCCCCACACAAATAAAACTACAAAAATTCTTTTCTCAAGTCTCCCCGTTACTAGAAATACAGAAGTCATCAAGATGAACCAAACTACACTTTTAGATCAGTTGATTTTCAAGTTATGCGGCCTATCGTTGGGGCTGAATCAAAAGTACCGTATTGCTCATAACACAGGCTTCAATATGTATTCCAGGACACTAGTGCGAGGTGGTGGGCTACCGTAGATACAAAATGGAACCTCTATTTACTCGCTCACCTTCTCCGCCGGCGAAAATAGTAAAATGATCACCCCAATTACAATGAAGCTGTCGGCGATGTTAAAGGCCGGATAGTGCAGGGTAGCATAGTGAAAGTCAATAAAGTCAATTACGGCGCCATATATAAGGCGGTCGTATAAATTGCCGCAAGCGCCGCCAATAATCATGGCCAGCCCAAGCAAAATCGGTTTGCTTGCCGATTTATAATACCACGCAAGGAGCACTAAAAGCAGGACACTGGAAAAGAGTATAAACAACCATTTGCTATAGTGTGGATCATTCATAATGCCAAAACTAATCCCATAATTTTTAACCAACACGATATTTAAAATGGTTGATACCTCAAAGAAATGCAGGTTGGCAGAGAATTGGTCGAGGATAAAATCCTTGGAAAACAAATCGGTGATAAATACCGTAACTGAGACTGCGATGAGCAGGAGTAATTTGAGGGATGCATTCATAATAATATGGTTAATACCGTTTGTTGCTTATCTAGGTGCTGGTTATCGCAGCTATTTAATCTTAGATTGATTTGCTCAATCTTATCCAATACTTTTTTCTTAAGCGTGATATCACATGCAACCAGCCATTCATGCATAACCCTTCGGATGCTGTACTTAAAGAGCTCCCAGTTGTCTTCTTGCGTGACTAAATCACTCAAGTTTTTAATATCCATCAAGGTTGGAGTGGCATTTCTTACCACGTGCTTAACTTGTTGATAAAGATCGAGCTGCTCATCTTGTGCAAATTGCAGCGCAACGTGCAAAGAGCCTTGAGAAAGTTCATAGAGAGGGTCAATTTTATCTTCGGCAAAATCAAGCTGAAGGAGTGCTTTTTTGAAATCGGGGTAACTGAGGGGCTTGACTTGGACGGTTTTTACGCGCGATTTAATCGTCGGTAACACGGCACCCAGCGAATGACAAACAATTAAAAATATAAAATTTTGCGGGGGCTCCTCAAGTATTTTCAAAAGCGCGTTGCAACTGTTGGTATTGAAATCATCAATTGGATCAATTACCACCACCTTATACTTACCCTCAAGTGGGCGCGTTGAGGCAAAGCGTTGTAGCTCGCGGGCTTGTTCAACTTTAATCTCTTTATCGCCCTCTAAAAGGCCAATGAATAGATAATCTGGGTGGCTGGCGTTATCCATTTTTCTGGCGACTTTGGGGTCGGCATCCTCAAATACGGACTGAGGGTTTTGTGGATTGGTTAACAAAAACTTGGCAATTGCCTTGGCAATTGTCGATTTGCCCATGCCGCGCTCACCGGTAAATAACCATGCATGGTGAAGTTTTTCTGAGGTAAATGCATTAAGAAATTGCGTAGCAATTTCATCGTGACCAAAGATTTGATTTTGTAATTCAAATAACATTAATACACCCCAGATGCTTTAAGCGCATCTTTAACGCGTTCTTTACTTTCTGGCATAAGTCCTACCAAAGGTAGTCTAACCTGCTCATCCATTTTACCTAAGAGCGATAATGCATATTTAGCAGGCACGGGGTTTGTTTCGCAGAAAAGCGCTTGGTAAAGCGGCCATAATCTCTGGTGGAAATTTTGTGCACTCCCATAATCCCCGGAAAACGTTGCTTGCTGAATTTGCCCACACAGGCGTGGCGCTACGTTTGAAGCAACCGAGATACATCCCTTGCCACCCGAAGCGTTAAAGGCGACTGCCAAAGGGTCATCACCGGTTAATTGAATGAAATCATCTTTCTCAATAAAGCGCTTTAGTGAAAATGGGCGCTCAATATCGCCGCTGGCATCTTTGATCCCCTTGATGTTCTTTAGCTGCGAAAGGCGACCAATAGTTTCATCCGAAATATTTACGACCGAACGGCTGGGACAATTATATATGTAAATATCTAAATTGACGTTATCGTTGATGGCTTTGTAATGCTGATACAACCCTTCTTGCGTAGGTTTGTTATAATAAGGAGCAACAATTAGTGCAGCTTCTGCGCCGCATTCTTTGGCGTGCTGAGTGTATTTAATCGCGGTAGCGGTGGAATTTGAACCGCAACCAATCATGGTGGGGAGTTTGTTTTTAGCAAGTTCAATTGCCGATTTGACCAGGACGTCACGCTCTTCCATAGTTATGGTTGGGGCTTCACCAGTTGAGCCGAGTACGGCTAGGCCATCAACTTCTTCAGAGATTTGCCAGTTAATGAATTCACGCCAAGCATTGATGTCTAGCTCGCCAGACTTGGTAAAAGGCGTGGTAAGTGCAGTAATAATTCCTCTAAACACGAAAGTAACCCTATGGAATTTGATTGCTATCTTTGTAGCACGTTTCTTCGCAGTTTCAATCAAAAGTAAGTGGGAAAATGGTCGGGGTAGAGAGATTTGAACTCCCGACCCTCTGGTCCCAAACCAGATGCGCTACCAGGCTGCGCTATACCCCGACGTGGACATAGGTGTATTTTTCTACCCTATAAACTTACATTATGCAAGATAAACCATCATCGCTGACGATTTTTCTTAGTAATCTAATGGCGCACCTTGTTGTCCTGACTACCATCTAAACGGCTAGCCTGTGCGATTTTAACCACTGAGCGGTGAATTTTGCTTTGCAGACGCTTGGATTCGAGCTTCATGTGTAAATCCTGAAGTATTTTATTAACCAACTGGCCAAATTTGTATTCCTGATAGATCCGCCCTTTTTTGCGGCAACCTTTAATTTGTTTGAGGTCGCTACCGAAGTGTTTATCAATAATTTTATTATGCGGCTTATCAACAAAGCTATCAATCAAGCGCTTCCTTTTGCCGCTTAAATCATAACCAAAAACATCGTAAAACATGGGCCTATACCCTTGAATTGCGTCGAAGAGAATAGCGGCTGCTTTTTCAAGTTCATTTATTTTGGTGTTAGTTTTTTTCCTGTTCATAATCAGTACTTCGGTTGCGTCGTATTCTTAGTCTGCATAAAGAGTATTAATAAATAGTTAACAGGATTAATTTTTTTACAGCTGGGGTAAAGAAACTTCGTTAAGCGCGCTAGTGGGAAGACTTCCCAAGCTATAATTACCATATTTGAGGCGGATAAGGCGGTTAACTTTGAGGCCGAAGTACTCTAAAACCTTTCTGATCTCACGGTTTTTACCTTCGGTTAAGGTCATGGTTAGCCAGTGATTATCACCTTTTGAGCTGTCAATTTCGCATCTTACGGGGCGGTATTGCACCCCATCAATCTCTATCCCCTTGGCTAATTGAGACAGCATGTTTTTTTCAATTTCACCGAAAGCGCGCACGCGGTAAACGCGGTCCAAGTTTGAGCTAGGTAGCTCAAACTGCCGAGCAAATTCACCGTCATTAGTCAGTAACAACAACCCTTCCGTATTAAAATCCAGGCGTCCAATAGTAATTACGCGGGGCAAATCTTCGGGCAAAAAATCATAAATTGTGGGGCGGTCGTGGGTGTCGCGGCTAGTAGTTAGGCACCCTTTGGGCTTGTGGAAGATCCATAGCCTGGTTTGCGTTTTTTTATCAAGGTTATGCCCTTCAATCTCGATGTTGGCATCAGCAGCCACCTTGGTAGCTGGGGTGGTTACAACGATGCCATCTAATTTAACTTGGCCGTTAAAGATAAGTTCTTCAGCGTCACGCCTGGAGCAGTAACCTCTGCGGGCAATAACTTTGGCGATTCTTTCTAATTGGGTCATTTCTAGTGATTGCAATGTGCGCCATGCACATGTGGCGGGTTGTTCTTAATATATTTAAGCATTTTGCTAATCAGCATATTCTGTTTAAGCTTTGAGGTATAATCTAAGAAGGTTTTACCATAAAGGTAGTCGACTTCGTGTTGAATTACTCGTGCGAGAAACCCTTGAGCCGTAAGCGTTTGCTGCTTACCTTCGAGATCGAGGAAGGTAACGGTTACTTCGGTTGCGCGCGGTACACTCACTATTATGCCTGGAAAGCTAAACGAACCCTCGTCTGCGCTTTCAGTTTCTTGGGAATACTTAGTAATTTCTGGGTTAATTAAGACCAGAGGAGTCTTAGTATTGTTTTCTCTTAGGTCAATAACGGCGATTTTATGGGTTACCCCAACCATATTGGAACCGATTCCGATTGCACCTTCGTGGTAGATGGTATCTAGCATGTCGTTAGCGATGCTGCGGACATTGTCATTCACTTCAGCAACGGGCGTAGCCTTTTGCTTAAATATTGGGTGTGGTGCGATAATGAAATTTAATACTGCCATTTTTGGCATTCTATACTAATTGAGCTGATCTTGCTAGTGGAATTTGCTTTCAACCTTTCACCGACTCTTTATAGGCGTGGATTATGTCCTTAACTTTCCCGTCCATAATAATCTTGCCCTTTTCCATCCATAAGGCACGAGTACAAAGGTCTTGGACAATACCTAGGTCATGAGAGGAGAGTACCATAATTTTGGTCTGCTTAACTAGCTCCATCGAGCGCTTGCGCGCCTTTTCAACAAATGACGCATCCCCAGCTCCAATCATCTCATCCATAATTAATATGTCCGGAATTACTGAAGTAGCTACAGCGAATGCTAAGCGCAAATACATACCCGAGGAGTAGGTTCGCATCGGTAAATTAATATGCGCAGCTAGCTCAGAAAAATCAATGACACCGTCTACTTTCTCCCGAGCTTCTTTAAAGGTCAGGCCCATAAACACTAGGCGCATTATAATGTTGTCGTAACCAGTACTCTCCGGATCCATCCCTAGCCCAATATCGGTTAAAGATGAGATCTTGCCCTGAACTTCAACCTTTCCATGGGTGGGCTCATATACTCCGGAAATCAATTTTAAAAGAGTGCTTTTCCCCGCGCCATTATGGCCAATTAGGGCGATTCTTTCTCCTTCCTTCACATCGAGTGAGAACCCCTCGAGAGCGTCGACATAAGTTATATTGTCGCGTCTGGCCAGCTTTCCGCCCACCGCACTAATAATATTAAGCCGTAAAGACCTCGAGCTTGAATTGTAAACTGGGAATCCTACGCGGGCATTTTGTATTTTTATACTAACCATACTACAACCAATAAGTAATTCTTTTGCGGAATCTGCTGAAGAATAGCCAACCGACTCCAAGTGATATAACTATATAAACGAGGGCCGCAAACCAATAGATGGTCGGAACCGCCTTGTCTAGAAGGGGGTCGCGACAAATGGTAAGAAATACCACGAAAGGGTTAAGTAGCATATAACCACGAACTCGTTCCGGGAGGGCTTCAATCCGCCACAAAACCGGAGTGAGGTAGAAAGCAAGTTGCATCATGCTTAAAATAATATTGGGGAAGTCTCGATATCTCAGGCAGATAATTGCAAGAACCTGCGCGACGCCAATTACAAAAATAGTTGATAGAAGCAATCCGAGTAAAGAAAGGAAAATGCCGGCTACTGGTGGCTTCACTTGAAATATTAGAAACACAAGAACCAGTACCACAAGATTGTGCGAAAAGATAATCATGTTTCTAACAATTAGCGAGTTGATATAGGATGTTTTAGGTATAATTAATTCCTTAAGGTACTGGGTACAAGTAATATACAAGTTAGCCCCTTCCATTACACAAGTTGAGATATATGTCCAGAAGATCATGCTTACTGTGAAGTAAGGCATATACTCTTGAATGGGGTTTTTAAAGAGGTATGACCAAACAAGGCCAATCAGAGAGATGTTAATGGCTAGTGATAATGAAAGCCAAACTTGCCCCAGCTTTGACCGAGCATAGCGTTTTCTAATATCACCAGATCCCATCAAATAAAAAATCCGCCAGTACTTAAACGACTCTAAGATATCGCGGTTGGCGACGGTGATGTCTTTTTTGGTAATGCCAAACATTTTATGAATGCTAAATAAGTTTAGTATTTTATAGCATAATTCAACCAGTTAGCAAGGGAATTGGGCAGGTTTGGCTTATTCGCCGCCACCGAGCTGATGGACAAATAATGTTAGCTGCCTAATGGTATAGTCTGGCAATTTACCAGCCCAATACGGCATCACTCCGGCCCGACCGTTATAAATAATATCGTGGATGGTCAGTAGGTCACCCTTGCCATATAACCAGATGGCATCATTTAGAGCCGGTGCGCCAAACTCGTGGTTACCTTGCCCATCACTTCCGTGACAAGAAGCGCAGTTATTGAGGAATAAAGCCTTGCCGTTAGGGTCATTATCGACGCCTTTTTTAGCCAGGTTGAATACGTAATTGGCAAGTACGTCGATATCCGCAGGGGCAAGAATTTTATCCTTGCCGAAGGCTGCCATTACTGATTGGCGAGTTTCATCATGCTCTGATCTAATACCGTACTTGATAGTTTGGTAAATATCTTCAATTTTACCGCCCCATAGCCAAGAGCCTGCGGTGAGGTTCGGATAGCCGTCATTACCGCCACCACCAATGCCGTGGCACACGGCGCAGTTGTTTAAAAAGGCAATGCGTCCCCCAGCGATGGCAAACTTATACATTTTCTCATCTTTTTGAATTTCGTCGAAGGACATTTTATTAAATTCTTCAAGGTACTGGTTTCTTACTTTTGCAACTTCATCTAATGACTTATTAAGTTCGGAGTATTCGCTCCAACCTAAGATGCCGTTATTGTATTGGCTGGGCCAAGATGGGTACATAAACCAGTAACCCAAAGCAAAGAAGAGCGCGATGTAAAAGGTGTAACGAAGCCATAGCGGATCTGGAGAATCAAACTCTTGGATACCATCCCACTCATGACCTGTGGTTTTTGGGTCTTTATTTAGCTTTTTTTCTTTGTCCTTTTCGTACACTTTTCTTTTTTACCTCAAAATGTAAATCATCCTTAAGTGGAATCTTGCTGAACTTTTCGTATCTCTTTGCCGTACCTGGTCTAAATATCCAAACCACAATAAAGATACTCATCGTCCATAATAATATTAGCGTAGCAATTTTTATGAATTCGTACATCACCAATCTCTTCCTTGGTTGGTAGTAAAGTCAACGCGGTTACCCAAGCTTTGTAAATAAGCAACTAGAGCATCCATTTCGGTAAGGTCTTCGGTTCTTCGGTCGAACTTACGGACGATAGCTTTGGGATAACGTTTCTCAAAGTCGGCAATTTTATCAACATCTTGTACGATTCCATCTTGAACCAATAGGTCATCGGCGTATTTTTGGATATCTTCATCGGTGTAAGGGTCGCCGACAAACTGATGGGTTTTGAGGAGTGCTTGCAGCTCAGAAGTATCGAGCTTTCTTTCGCCTAAGAAGCGATAGCTTGGCATAATTGATTCCGGAACAAGTGATTGGGGATGGGTTAAATGTTGTACGTGCCAATCATCGGAATATTTTCCACCTACGCGTGCTAGATCTGGACCTGTACGTTTTGAACCCCAAGCAAATGGGTGATCATACATGCTTTCCGAGGCGAGTGAATAATGCCCATAGCGCTCTACTTCATCACGCAGTGCGCGAATTTGTTGGCTGTGGCAGCCATAGCAACCCTCGCGTTTATAAATACGGAAACCCGAAAGCTCCAGGGGCGTGTGAACTCGCATGCCGTGGACGCGTTCAACGGTTACATCTTTAATAAAGAGCGGGAAAATTTCGACGATACCACCGATGGAAGTGACAATCACTACCAACACTAGCATGATGAATATATTTTTCTCAATAGTTCCATGATTGAATTGCATTAGGCTACCCTTTCATTTGTACGAACAGTTTTCCAGACGTTGTAGGACATAATTAATGCCCCAGAGAGGAAGAACATTCCTCCAATCGCACGTGTTACGTATAGTGGGTGTAATGATGCCACAATCTCAATAAACGAATACTTGAGGAAACCCATGTCATCATAGCTTCTCCACATTAAACCTTGCATAATTCCCGCCGCCCACATTGAAGTTATATAAAGCACAATTCCAATCGCTGCCAGCCATAAGTGCAAGCTGATTAAGCGCACAGAGTACATCTCCTCTCTACCCCATAGACGCGGGATCATGTGATAAAGGGCACCAAAGCTAACCAACGCTACCCACCCTAAGGCACCTGAGTGCACGTGGCTGATGGTCCATTCGGTATAGTGGCTTAAGGCGTTGACTGATTTAATTGCCATGACAGGGCCTTCAAAAGTACTCATGCCATAAAATGCCACTGCTACTACTAAAAATCTTAACACGGGATCGGTACGGAGTTTGTCCCACGCACCTGAAAGGGTCATAATGCCGTTAATCATTCCGCCCCAAGATGGAAGCCATAACATGATTGACATGGTCATCCCTAATGTTTGCGTCCAATCAGGAAGTGCGGTGTAATGTAGATGGTGTGAGCCCGCCCAAATGTATAAAAATATTAATGCCCAAAAGTGCATAATTGAAAGGCGGTATGAATATACCGGGCGATTAGCGCGTTTAGGAACGAAATAGTACATGATCCCTAGGAAGCCCGCAGTGAGGAAGAACCCCACGGCATTATGGCCATACCACCATTGGATCATTGCAGATTGCACACCAGAAAAGACATCTACACTATGGGGGCTGGTTAAAGATAGTGGGACAACCAAGTTGTTTCCCACGTGGAGCATGGCCACCACGAAAATAAAACCTAAATAAAACCAATTAGCTACGTATATGTGAGGCTCCTGACGGTTCATAACCGTTTTGACGTACACTAAAAAATAGAGTAGCCAGACGACAGTTAACAATAAATCGGCATACCACTCTGGCTCAGCATACTCACGCCCTTGGCTAACACCGGTTATGTATCCAACCACCGCTAAGAGTAAGAAAAACTGATAACCGAAATAAATAAAATAATGAAGAAGACTATTTCCCCAAAGACGGGCAGCACAGGTGCGCTGCACTACATAAAATGAAGTCGCGAAAAGGACGTTGCCACCAAAAGCAAAAATCACTCCCGAGGTGTGGACGGGGCGAAGCCTACCAAAAGTTGTATACTCACTGGCGAAGTTTAAATCCGGAAAGCTTAAAAGCAGTGCAATCCATACGCCAGCTGCAAGCCCTACTACTGCCCAAAACATAGCAGTTATAGAGAATACGCGAATAATTCCATCGTTAAAATCAACTGATCTAATTTGTGTAGTCATAACCTGTTTAATAAATACTCGATTTAAATTAACATGCAATCAAAGGAGTTTCAACGCATAACACACGAGTATTATGCAATTGATAAACATCACTATTGAGAATAATACTTTCATGTGCTGGTGCAAGACAAGATTTCCCAAATATCCTGCGACAAAAAGTCCGGGGATGGTGGCCATGCCAAATGCAAACAGTGAAAAGTTTAAAACCAATAAATTGGGCGCGTAAGTTGCGGCGGTAATCAAAGTTGCATAAACTAATCCACAGGGGATTAAACCTAAGATCATTCCCAGTAAGAAGCCTCTAAATCCATAGGGTTGATAAGTAAGGTGGGAAGTTTTATTGACAATGAAGGTATGAAGTTTTTTATAAGGTTTAAAAGCAGTTAGTTTTAAAAATGTAAAATCTCTAAGTACGCCACTGAGGAAATAGAATAAAGCGGTGGCTAGTAAAATCAGGGCGGCTATCCAAGAAAATATTTTGGAGTTGGAAAATTGAATTGCAAATAGATAAAGTAGCGTTCCTAAACAGCAATACGTCGTGGCTTTACCTAAATAATAGGGAGTTAGAAAGGAGAGCTTAATTCTTTGCAGCTCAGACATTTTGTTGGGCTTAAGGGTCATCATCCTAACGCTAGTTTGTGCAATTGCAAGTGGCCCGCACATACTAATGCAATGGGTGAAACTCCCGGTGAGACCAGTCATAAATATTAAAGTAATGAGGCCAAGAATATCACCGGTATAAAGTGCATCCGATATTTCGTGATGACAGTGTTCCATGCTAGCTTCCACTCTAGAAATTAATATTTTGCGATATATCCATCATCAGAAACCAAGTAGAGCTCGCCATCACTAACCATTGGAGGCAAGTGCACGTCACTAACCACAGCTATTGTAGCTTCAATTACTGGTTTATTGGGATTGATATAAAATAGCTGACCAATGCTTGAGACAATAAGTAGTTTGTTGTTAGCAATGATCGGAGCGTTTAAGTAACCGCTTTTTTCATTGTTTTCAATTGCATCCAGCTCCCAGATCAAATTGCCGTTACTGGCGTTAATTGCTAAGATCTTATTACTGGTATTAACACCAAAAATTGTGCCGCCCGCAATCCAAATCTGTTTGTTAATTCTCAGCCGCTCTTTCCAATTCATCTGCCCACTCTGGGCATTGATAGAGGCAATATAGCCATCATTAGAAAACGCATAAACATTACCTGATGCAATGGTTGGCGAGGTAAGAACGTTTTGTAGTTTGGTAGTTTGGCCGAGGTGATCAATGGCAGGATTAATATTCTGTGCCCAGATTTCCTGACCTGACATCAGGTCAAGGGCGTATAAATCGCCGCTAGTATATTGTACGATGATTTGTTGTTCAAATGAAATGGGAGAATAAGTTTGCAGTAAGTTGATTTCATCAGAAATTCCCACATGCCCCCAAACCACATCGCCGGTTTTAATATCTAGGGCATAAACTTTATTATCAATAGTTTGAAACAATACCAGTCCTGCATCGGTTGCAAGTGGCGTAGCGCGTGAGGGGCTGGATAATTTGTGTCCCCAAACGAGTGAGCCATCTGTTTCGCTAAGTGCCACTACTTCGCCTAATCCGGAAGTAACAAAGATTAACCCGGCGTGGTAGCTGATTCCGCCATTGAGATATTTTCCTTGGAAGGTATCAAAGATCGATTTTTTGCTGAGGGTTATGAAATACTCGCTGATCCACACTGAATTACCTGTTGCAATATCAAATGCTTGAATTAAACCGTCTGAATCGGCCACATACATTTTGCCATTCACAATGATTGGCGTTGCGGCAGCAGAAAAATTTTCATTGGTAGCGATGCTGAATTTTTTATCAAGCTGGAGCGGCTCGGTCAAAAACAAGTTCTGCACTTCAGCAGAAGTTACGCTATTACTCTTATACCAACCTGAGTTTTTAATTGGTGCGGGGAGAAGGATTTCTTTAGGGTGATAGCTGGGTGAGTTAATAACATTAGTTATCGGTAAACGCTCGCCCTCTAATTTTACTTTGGAATCCAGTCCTACCCATACGCCATCAGCGCAGGAAGTTAGGGTAAAAAGTGCCGCCACTAACGATCTTTTAATTAACTTCATTTTATTTACGGTTTATTTGCTTCCACTTAAGTACCACAAACCATGGTTGTTAGCAAATTTATTGGTAAAGAGGGGGCGTTAACTTTATTAAATTTCATGAATATAAATTTCGGGCGGAACAACTTCATGTCCATTAGTCCATAGCGAAGCATAGACTAACTTAAAAAACCCCGCCATCTGTTGGCATTTTATATGAAAACAGTTTTTCCCGAGCAAATCTGTCATATAAATCTGATCTTCAACGATGGCCAGCATGATGCCTGCAGGGAGGAAAAGTTTGTGGGTGCGATAGGCAATGAATGAGCAAGCTAAAGAGCTTGGTTCAGCCACTAGGCTTGAAATATTGGTTTTATGAAGTTTGAGCATACGTTTCACGTGAAACATTTTATAGTCGCCTAATTTTTTATGCATTAGTACGTGATTGTAATTTAGTAGATAAACGGCATGATTGGCATCAGAAGAGCAGTACTCGTATATGTTATCAAGCATGAGCTTTAAGCCCTCATAAGCGCTTAAAGTGCCAATTTGCTGGGAAGATTTTTTGACTCCGTCTTCAATAAATTCAATATTTTGCTTGGCAAAAATATTAATGATTGAATGCATTTGCTCAATTGAAATGCTTGTTTTGCCACTTTCTAGATTGGCAACTGATGCTGCGGTGAGGCTTAGCTGCTGGGCCAAATCATGTTGTTTCCAGTTAATAAGCGCTCGAGCAGCTTTTATCTGCTCAGGATATATGGGGGGGGTGGTCATGGCGTTGTCAAATGATGGTTAAGAATATTAAGATAAGCACTAAATTAAAGAAGTGCAAATGGATTTATTTAATTTTAACTTAATTATTTTAAGTTGCCCTCTGTAATGCAAGAGAGTGCCGCAAATTTAATTAGGCGTAGAAAGATAGATAGTATATGTGCTATATTTTGTCCATACAAATATGAAGGTGAACATGATAAAAATTGCAATTAACGGATTTGGCAGAATTGGGAAGTGCGTACTGAGAAGCTATTTTGCACGTAAACCAGAGGGTGTGGAGATTGTAGCTATTAATGCTGGGTTTGGCAATTTACCTATGGATTACCACTTGTTTAAATATGATTCCACCCATGGGATCTTTCCAGGAGTTAAGTTGATTGAGGGTCGGGGTATTGAAATTGATGGTCAGTTTATTCCGATTACTTATGAGCCAGATGCAACTAAGCTAGGTTGGGGTAATATAGGAGTTGATATCGTGCTTGAGTGCAGCGGCGCCTTCACCAAAAGAGATTTGGCAGCTAAGCACCTTAGCGCGGGGGCTAAAAAAGTTATGGTCTCAGCGCCATGTGATGGAGCAGATGCAACGATTGTTCACCGGGTGAATAACCAAGTTTTAACCGCAGACTTGGAGGTTATTTCAATTGGTTCATGTACAACCAATTGCCTAGCGCCGGTAGCAAAAGTACTAAATGATACTTTCGGTATTGAAAGTGGCTTTATGACGACTATCCATGCTTACACCAACGATCAAAATTTGCTCGACGCGAACCACAAAGATTTAAGAAGGGCGAGGGCAGCTGCGGTTTCGATGATTCCATCCTCAACCGGAGCAGCCAAAGCACTTGGTTTGGTACTGCCCGAATTAAATGGTAAGCTTGATGGGGTGGCGATACGTGTTCCCACGCCAAACGTTTCACTGGTAGATCTGAAATTTACTGCGAGTAAAAATACTACTGTACAAGAAATTAACGCAGCAATTAAGAGTGCAGCAAGTGGTGTAATGCAAGGTGTGCTCGCGATTGAAGAAGAGGAATTAGTTTCAGTTGATTTCAAAGGCAACCCGCATAGCTCGATTGTTGATGCGACCCAAACTAAAGTAGTAAATGGTAATTTCGTCCGCGTTGCATCGTGGTACGATAATGAATGGGGTTTTTCAAACCGCATGATTGATGTTGCTATTGAATGGGGTAATAAACTTAAATGAAAACCTTTGCGCATTTAGATTTACAAGGTAAAAAAGTTATTCTTCGCGCGGACTTAAACGTCCCAGTGAAAGACGGCAAGATCATTGATGCATCGCGCATTATTCGCTTGAAACCGACGATTGAAAAACTTAAAGAAATGGGCGCGCGGATTATTATAGTATCGCATTTTGGTAGGCCAGACGGACAGGTGCTGCCAGAGTTTTCTCTAAAATTCATGGTTGATTTTCTCGCTAAAATTTTCGAAACCAAAGTGGATTTTTTTGCGGGGAGCTATAATGAAGCGGCGCAAGGAAAAGTATTACACTTACGTGAATCAGAGATTTTACTATTAGAAAATGTGCGATTCCATCCGGAAGAAGAAGCCAACGATGAGGGCTTTGCTAAGCAGCTAGCCTCGTTAGGGGATGTTTATATCAACGATGCTTTCGCTTGCTCGCACCGTGCACACGCGTCAATTGCCGCAATAACCAAATTTATTCCTTCCTACGCGGGGTTACTGCTGCTTGCAGAAGTAGAAAACTTGGAAAAAGTTTTGAGCGGCAATAGCTCGCCACGCTTGGCGATCGTTGCTGGGAAAAAAGTTTCGACCAAATTCCCTATCCTTAAGCATCTCATCAAGAAAGTGGATAAGCTTTATATCGCCGGGGCGATGGCTAACACATTTTTATTTGCCCTAGGTAAGGATATCGGGAGCTCTTATTATGAGGCCGAAGTGCTGCCCGAGGTAAAAACTTTTTACCTTACCCATAAAGATAAAATCATGTTGCCCAAGGATTTTATAGCAGCTACGCGCGAAGGCGAGAGCTTCGTAAAAGTTCGTAATACGGATACCATCAACTCTGCTGAGGCGATTCTTGATATCGGAGCAGCAAGCTCTCAAGAGCTAGTTAAATACTTGCATAGTGTTCGGACGCTACTTTGGAATGGTCCTTTGGGAATGTACGAAGATCCGCGTTTTGCCAAGGCGACTAACCTGGTTGCTCATGAAGTGAGCAACCTTACCTCGCAACATAAACTCATAAGTGTTGCTGGAGGGGGGGATATCGTTGCTGCGCTAGAACAAGCAGGCTATGCCAATGGATTTTCGTATATCTCAACTGCTGGTGGCGCGTTTTTAGAGTGGTTAGAAGGCAAAGAATTGCCGGGTATTAAAGCGTTAAAGCATGTCTAAAAGTTTTGCGTTTCAGTTTGGGATGATTTTTATATTAGCGTTAGTGATTACTTACCTGACTTTTGATGATAATAAGCGGCCAACCCCAGTAAAAGCACAGCATGCAACTCGGTTAGATAATTAGTTTGCTAGTAAATAAGGTTATGTTACTATTAAAATTATATGAGGCAAAAAAACCCGATAATGTCCGAAACCGTAAGTCTTAATTTTAAAAACAATTCGCTACTTCCATTACTTTACGGGGAAAAAAATGCTAACCTACATACTCTTGAAAAAGCATTGATGGTAGCTATCCACTCTCGGGGAAGTTATTTGGCTATTACTGGAGCGGATGAAGATGTAAAGCTTGCCCACCACGTGCTTGAAGCCCTTTACGAAAAATTAGAACAGGGCGCCAAGGAAGTGGGCGAAAACGAAATTAAAAAAGCACTTTCAAGCCTGGATAAAAATGAGGATTTGCCTACATCAAAAAATGTTGAGCAAAACGAGTTTGTAATTAAAACCAAACGCAAAACGATATTCCCCTATACCGACAACCAAAAGGCTTACTTAAAGGCGCTTAACGAGAAAGATATGGTATTTGGTATCGGCGTTGCCGGTACCGGCAAGACCTACCTTGCTGTGGCCATGGCGGTGCAAATGTTTATCGAAAAGAAAGTAAACAAAATCATCCTTACCCGCCCCGCGGTTGAAGCAGGAGAGAAGTTAGGCTTCTTGCCCGGCGATATTAAGGACAAAGTCGATCCTTACCTGCAGCCTTTATATGATGCTTTATATGAAATGCTGCCAACGGAAAACGTCGACCGTTACTTCGTAACCAAAGAAATTCAAATCGCGCCGCTTGCATTTATGCGCGGGCGAACCCTCAGTAATGCGTTTGTGATTCTTGATGAGGCACAAAATGCCACCCCCACACAGATGAAAATGTTCCTCACTCGGTTAGGCTTTGGCTCGAAAATGGCAATCACCGGTGATTTATCGCAAGTTGATTTGCCAATTGGACAGAACTCAGGATTAATCGATGCGATCGAGCGCCTAAAAAAGCTAAAAGAAATTGAAATCGTCCGTTTCGTGGCAAAAGACGTAGTACGGCACCCACTAACTTCAAAAATAATTGAAGCATATGACCGCTGATAGACCCAAGGTTAATCTTGAGGTAAACATTGCTAGCCCACTATGGAAGGAAGTTGGTTTCAGGAGTAAACTCTACTGCAAGAAACTGTCAGAGTTGGTTCTTCAGGAACTTAATCACAAAAAAAATACCAACATTTCTTTGCTGCTGTGTGATGATGAAATGATCCAATCTTTAAACAAACAATTTCGGCAAAAAGATAAGCCAACCAATACGTTATCGTTCCCTGGGGATGATGATACTTCCCTGGGAGATATCGCAATTTCCTACGAAACGACTGCTCAAGAAGCTACCCTCCAAGCGAAGACCTTTAAAAATCACTTTACACACCTATATATTCACAGTTTATTACACTTATTAGGATATGAC
>JBIOER010000005.1:0-31401 GCA_044446225.1 Rickettsiales bacterium
ATATTAAGTGTATATCAATAAATTAAATGCTCGCAATACTTTTTCCACATATATCACCAATTATTTTTCAAGTGGGTTTCATAAAGATACACTGGTATGCAGTCGCATATTTAGTCGGAATTGTTTTTGGATACTTACTTTTGAAAAAACTCAACAGCTCTGGACGCAAGGTATTATCTGACGTTGCGCTGGATGACATCATCATGTATGCCGTGCTTGGAATTGTCCTTGGTGGGCGATTAGGATATGTTTTTTTCTATGATTTCGAAAACTTTTTAGATGACCCAAAAAGAATATTTTTTATCTGGAAAGGTGGAATGTCGTTCCATGGTGGCACATTAGGGTTAATTATTTCCATGTTTTTGCTTTCCAAAAAGCATAAATTTAATTTTTTGCAGTTGATGGATATGATTTGTGTCGTCGCACCGATTGGATTATTTTTTGGTCGCTTAGCTAACTTCATCAATTCAGAGCTATGGGGGCGCACAACAGATGTAGCCTGGGCTGTAGTCTTTCCTAATGGCGGCGATTTACCCCGCCATCCATCACAAATTTACGAAGCAATTCTCGAAGGAATTGTTTTATTTGTAATAATGTTATGCTGTTTTAGGAATAAAAAAATTATTTCTGCTCCCGGAAAATTAGCAGGAATATTTTTAGTCGGATATTCCTTCGCGAGAATTTTTATTGAGTTTTACCGCGAGCCTGATTATCAAATTGGTTATTTACTTGAATACTTCACCATGGGTCAACTCCTTACGCTGCCTATGCTAGCAGCGGGCGCGTATTTAATTCTTAAAAATAAATTTCACCCGCAGAAATCTTTACCGCACCGGCAGCGGTTTTGAGAATTAACTTGCCATCACTATCAATATTTTCAAATACACCACTGATGACTTTATCTTTGAAATTAACTTTTATTTCTTCACCTAATAAATAGGCGTTGGCTAACCACTCATTACGAACATGAGTAAAACCATGAGCGCTCCATGCATTAAAACCACGCTCAAAATGGGTGAGAAGCGCCGCAAGTATGCCTTTCCGCGTAGCATTGCTTAATTGATTTACGCTTGTCGTATTACTAACTGAAGAGGGATTTATATTTATTCCAATACCAATTAAGAGAAATGATTGGTGTTTCTCAAGTAAAATGCCGGCAATTTTTTTTCCAGCAACTAATACATCGTTCACCCACTTAAGCTGAGTAGTGATTGCAAATTCATTTAAAGTTTTCGCTACTGCTAAACCAACTACAAAAGAAAGTTGTTCGGGATTGTTTGGTGGAAGTGGTATGGCAATCGTAATTGCAATATCACCAGGCGCCCCCAGCCACTGGCGCGTATAGCGGCCATGGCCTTTGGTTTGATGCAAGGCGGATATTACCGTGAACGGTTTTAAATCTATTTTATTTTTAGCATAGTCTTGCGTGGATTCTAGATGATCATATTCTTCAAAGTGTAAATGCTCGACAAACATTATGTGAATAATACTTCAACTGCTTTTTCAACTAGGTCGATTACTTCGGTAGGAATGACGATGAATATTAAATTAAATATCACGCCTAAAAATATTACCGCAGGAATGACATAACCGAATGAACTAGAAAATTCCAATTTTGAATTATCAAAGTACATTACCTTAACTACTTTTAAATAATAGAAAGCTGCTATAACGCTTGCGGTAATTGTTGCTATTGCTAACCCATACATACCCTGCTCAAGCGCGGGGAGTATTATATATAACTTGGCAAAAAAACCTGCAAGTGGTGGGATACCTGCCATTGAGAACATAATTACTGCAATAGCTAGCGCTAAATGTGGCTGCGTTTGGGATAGCCCGGCTAAATCAGAAATTTTTTCATAATGCATTCCCTGCTTATCTTTTAATAAAAGGAGGCAACCAAATATTGCAACTGTCATCGTCAAATAGATTGTCATATATAATATAACACCGACTAAACCTGAAAGTTCAGCTGTTGCTAAACCAACTAGTGTAAAACCGATGTGGCCAATCGAGCTATACGCAAGTAGTCTTTTTAAGTTGCTTTGCATGATTGCGCCCAAGCTTCCCACAAACATTGAGGCAATCGCCATAAAAATTATAATCTGCTGCCATTGGTCAGATAAATCATAGAATGCACCAATTAGGATCCGACAAAACAATGCCACCCCAGCAATCTTTGGCGCAGATGATAAAAATGCAGTGACAACTGTTGGTGCACCTTGGTAAACATCTGGTGTCCACATATGGAATGGAACTGCAGATATTTTAAAGGCAATCGCGATGATGATAAAGATCAGACCAATTAAAAACGCAATTGGTATTGATGATGATTCACTTTCAGTATTAGGCGAGGCGAATGAATTAGAAATCTCACTGAAATCCATTGTTCCTGTGTATCCGTATATAAGTGACGCACCAAATAAGTAAAGGCCGGTGGCCAAGGCCCCCAGTACAAAATACTTCATACCAGCTTCTGAAGAAATACTCGAAGAACGATCCGACGCACAAAGCACATAAAGCGGTAAGCTCATGAGCTCTAAGCTCATGAATAAGCTAATTAGTGAGTTTGAACTGACTAAGAACATCATACCCATCATTGAAAGCATCATTAGAACTGGGTATTCAAATTTAAATGTTTTAAATTTAATACTTTGGTGCAGAAGTGCAACGACCGCCATACCCGAAAGGAGAATTAGAATTTTTGCATAAGTAGTGAATGCGTTACTATATAACATACCGTGGAATGAGATGCTTTCCGCATCCAAATTAAGAACATCAATTAGCGTTATTAGTATTCCAAAGATAGAGATGCTAAGAACAAAAGTATTGTATTTAGTCTGATTACTTCCATACACTCCAATCATCAAGACAATCAGCGCTGCAAATAGTAATGTCACCTCGGGAGTAATTAAAAATAAATCTTGGATAATACTATTCATTTGGCTTCTCTTCTACTGGTTCTACTAACTGCGGCACTTCTTCAGGAACTTCAGTTGGATCTAGTTGCGCCATCTTAACGTATTTATCATCACTGACATGCGCACTTAATGTTGCTACTGAAACGCTGGAGCTATCCAAAATCAATGAGGGATAGACTCCCAGAATTATTATACAGATTGTGATTGGCCAAAACGCAATTTTTTCAACTCGACTCAAGTCAGAAATGTTATTTAGCTCGGTATTTTTTATTTTGCCAAACATTACCCGTGCGTATAGCCACAACATATAAGCTGCGCCGAGCACCATGCCCAGAGCTAAGAGAGCTGAAAACATTTTGTTTACTTCAAATACTGCAAGGAGTACTAAAAACTCGCCAATGAATCCGCTCGTTGCGGGCAATCCTACCGAAGCAAGCATAAAGATCATGAACTGAAATGCATATTTGGGCATCCTGCTAGTTAGGCCACTGTAAAATTGAATCTCTTTAGTATGACA
This sequence comes from Rickettsiales bacterium, assembly GCA_044446225.1. GTDB lineage: Bacteria > Pseudomonadota > Alphaproteobacteria > Rickettsiales > Midichloriaceae > JBIOER01. Next base: position 3,439 of record JBIOER010000005.1, read on the forward strand.
ACGGTCGTAAAGTACTCCAACGCATAAGAAAAGTGCTCCCGATACTATACCGTGACTAATCATTTGAAAAATTGATCCTTGAATTCCTTGCGCACTAAAAGCAAATAGACCCGCAGTAACAAACCCCATATGGGCAATTGATGAATAGGCGATTAATTTTTTCATATCTTCTTGCATCAGTGCAACTAGCGAAGTGTATACCACTGCAATTATACTTAACCAGAAGACAAAGTCGGCGAAGTAGTGCGAAGCGGCTGGAAGCATCGGTAATGAAAATCTTAAAAACCCGTAACCACCTAGCTTAAGTAACACACCAGCCAGGATTACCGAACCGGCAGTTGGCGCTTGAACGTGGGCATCTGGTAACCACGTATGGACTGGCCACATAGGAATTTTAACTGCAAATGATGCAAACATTGCTAGCCAAATTAGTTTTTGAATTTCTAGAGCAAAGTTAGGGGCTGCTTTGGTAATTTCTAACATGTCGGAAGTACCAATCTGTACATACATATATACAATAGCTAGAAGTAACAGCACTGAACCCGCCAAAGTATAGAGGAAGAATTTGTACGCTGCGTACACGCGGTCTTTACCACCCCAAATACCAATGATTAAATACATGGGAATCAGCACTGACTCAAAGAAGATATAAAAGAGGAACATATCAAGTGAGCAAAACACACCCAGGATAAATGTTTCCATAATTAAGAAAGCAGCCATGTACTCTCTGACTCGATCAGTTATCGAATGCCAGCTCGAAATAATGCAGATAGGCATAAGGAAAGTGGTAAGGAGTACAAATAAGATCGAAAGGCCATCTACACCTAGTAGGTAGTAAATATTATACCCGGTAATCCATTCGGATCTTTCGACAAACTGAATTTCGGCGGAAGTATTATCAAAATCCATCCACAGCAAAAGTGATAACATAAAAGTAATAAGTGTGGCACTAACTGCGATGACGCGGTAGTGATTATTGCTGCGCTGCCTTGCCGGAAGCAAGAACAAAAGCAATGCCCCAACTAGGGGTAGGTAAATCATCCAGCTAAGAATTGGGAAATCGGTCATCCATTATCCTGTTATAAATACTACCCATGTTATAATACAAACTAAACCAAGCAACATTACAAAGGCGTAATGATAAATAAATCCAGTTTGTATATAGCTCGTAAATCTAGAAAAACTTTGCGTGATAGCTGCGGCTCCATTTGGCATGCCATCAATAAAGACGTTATCAATTATTTTCCATAAGAAACGCCCCAATCGTTTGCTTGGATTAATAAACACTGCTTCGTATAGCTCATCCACATACCATTTATTTAATAGAATGGTATAAATACCTTTAGCTTTGCCATACAATTGCTCAGGCAATCGTGGAGAGATAATATACATCAAAAATGCTGTGGAAATTCCAACTATACCCGCAAACAATGGCATGAGTGCTACCCAAGGGGCAACGTGATGAGCTGCCTCAAGCGAGTTGTTTGCTGCAAGCACCATGATTGATCCCCGCCAAAACGTTCCTTCGCCATCCGTCAAGTGCAACATCTGCGAGCCCCAGTAACCAGCAACAATTGATCCAATTGAAAGCAACATAAGCGGTATCATCATATTAAAAGGTGATTCGTGCACGTGTTCCATCGTTTTTTTGGAAGCCCGAGGCTTACCATGGAAAGTTAGTATAAGTAAGCGCCATGAATAAAATGCAGTAAATACCGCCGCTAAAATTCCCATCCAGTAAGCAAGCTGCCCATGAATGGTTCCGGATGCGTAAGCAGCTTCTAGGATAATATCTTTGGAGTAGAACCCAGCAAATGGAAAAATCCCGGCAAGCGCAAGCGAGCCAATCCACATCATCACATATGTGTAGGGAATTAATTTATAGATGCCACCCATTTTACGGATGTCTTGTTCGTCACTCATGGCATGGATAACACTACCCGCACCTAAGAATAATAATGCTTTGAAAAAGCCATGGGTCATTAAGTGAAAGATTCCCGCTGCATAAGCCGATACTCCGCAAGCAAAAAACATATAGCCCAATTGTGAGCAAGTTGAATACGCAATAATCCTTTTAATATCGTTTTGCACTAACGCAATTGACGCGGCAAATAAGCATGTCACCGCACCAACCATGGTAACCACTGAAAGCGCAACTGGCGATAACTCAAACAAAGGTGAACAGCGCGCCACCATGAATACACCTGCCGTTACCATGGTTGCAGCATGAATGAGTGCAGACACAGGGGTCGGGCCTTCCATCGCATCTGGTAACCACGTATGTAGGCCAATTTGCGCAGATTTACCCATCGCACCCATAAATAGTAATAAGCATGCCATCGTAATTAGGTTTACTTCCAGGCCAAAGAAACTGACTGAATCTTCTGAGAACTGATTGGCAACTGCAAATACTTGTGCGTATTCAACTGAGCCCATCGTCCAAAATATTAAGAAAATCCCTAACGCGAAACCAAAATCCCCGACGCGGTTGACCAAAAACGCCTTGATCGCTGCAGCACTCGCGGTGTCTTTTAAAAACCAGAAGCCAATTAATAGGTAGGAACAAAGCCCTACTCCTTCCCATCCGAAGAAGAGTTGGATGAAATTATCCGCCGTGACTAACATCAGCATGCTAAAGGTAAAGAGTGACAAGTAGCACATAAAACGCTGCTTGAATTCATCATGCGCCATATAGCCAACCGAATAGATGTGCACCAAAGCGGACACACCGGTCACAACTATCAGCATAACCGAAGTGAGCGGATCGATAAAAATCGACCAATGGGCAACTAAATCGCCCACGTCAAACCATTTAAAAAGTTGCAAGTGAACTGAACCACCCAGGTAATTCACCTGATGAAATATATATGCCGAGCAAAGCGCTGAGACACAAACAAACACACAGGTTAAAACTTGTGCTAAATGCGCCGGCATTTTGGTATTCATTCCCACAATGAGTGCACCAAACAGTGGCAAGAATACCGTTAACAGGGCAATATTATTTAAATCCATCATCCCTTTAACTCACTAATTTCTTCCACCGAAATCGTACCACGATTTCTAAAGTATACAACCAAGATCGCCAAACCAATTGCCGCTTCTGCTGCTGCGACGGTAAGGATCATTAGCGCAAATACCTGCCCCGCCAAATCATTTAAATGCGTAGAAAACGCTACAAAGTTAATGTTAACCGCAAGTAAAATCAGCTCTACTGACATGAGGATATTGATAATGCTCTTACGGTTGATGAAAATCCCCAACACCCCTAAAGTAAAGATAAGCGCGCCAAGAATTAAAAAATCATTCACCGTAATTGAACCAAAAAGTGGGGTCATATTTTTACTCCCTCGCCTACTGCAGGCTCAGTTAAGTGCACACCTTGGGTTCTGGTTCTGCTAATTTGTTTACTAATTGATTGTCTGCGCATTTGTTTTGAAGGAGTTAAGGTAAGTAGGATCGCCCCAATCATTGCCACCAGTAAAATTACGCCAGCCATTTGGAAAGCGAAGAAATATTGCGTATATAAAACCATACCTAACGCTTTAGTGTTGGTCATAACAACTGCGGCAGTAGCTTTCGGAGTTGCAATTGAGTCCGCTGAAATATTAATTGCATATAATATTTGGAACAATACTAAACCACCCAACATAAGCATAAGTGGCAAGTTGTTAAGGAAGCCTTGCTTTACTTCGGCCACTTTAATGTTAAGCATCATCACCACAAACAAGAATAATACTGCCACCGCACCTACGTAAACGATAATCAACGTCATCGCGATGAACTCCGCCCCAAGCAATAAAAAAAGTCCCGCGGCATTGAAAAAGGCAAAGATCAAAAATAGTACGGCGTGCACCGGGTTACGTAGGGTAACCACAAAGAACGCAGCCATAACCGTGAAAAACGCGAATGAATAAAAAATCAGGTCGACCATTTAAAAGGAAAAATAATTCTAATAAATTTCTATATTCCAAATCACTTAGTTGCAAGCGTTAATTTGCTCTAATTACAAGTATATGTCTGCACGCCGTTCACAACAGTCGACGCTGAACAAGTCGCCGTCGGTGCAAACGGTTGAACCAAAGAAGCCTTCATGTACGAAGGCACAGTTGCTGAGTTGGAATTTGCTTGGCAAACGGTATAGCAGTAAGAATTTATGTAGGTAGCTCCCACCAAAGCATCAAGAACAGATGTTGTCTCCGCCATATTTTGGTAAACCACAGCTGCAGCTGCACCAAACCACCCATAATAACAATATCCGTAATTAATCATATTCTGCCCATGACAAATTCCTGCGGCGCTGTTGGCAGAGACGCACTGGTTTGTAACAACAGCGGGACTTGCCCAATTTAATGTTACCGCAGTATTATTGCCACTAGTGGCCACCGTTACATTACAAGCAGCCGTTGGAGCACTTCCCGCGGTGACATAACCACCTTGACATGACGTACTTGAAACTTGAATGGTAGTATTGCTAGTAGGAGTTGGCGTTGGCACCGTCGCTGCAGGGAATGTAGTAGTCGCCGTAGAGAATGCTGTACAATTATTAGTAACGGTCACATTGGGAGCAGTTTGCACTATACATGGATTGGTAACCGTATCGGAATTCCACCACGCATAAACAGGAATTTTATTTTGATCGAGGTAAACATTACAAGTTTTTGTTGGCGGCCCAGAAGGGGCTTGCACGTAACCGGTACTACAGAGACCTGTAACAGTTATCGGAATTGTCGATGGCAATGTGGTGCTTGATGACACTTTATTCAAAGCAGGTGTAACCAGCTGGTTAGTTAAATCAGAATTTTGTGCAGTAATATTATTAACCAACCATAGTGCGTTACCACTATTTGCACTGACATCTTTCAGGCAAGGGTCAGAAACCATACAAGGATACTGATACGTACTTGAATTGTTTTGACAGAACCTTTGCGGGTTGGATGCACCAGTGGTTATAATTCCGCTGTAAGTCGCAGGATTTGCATATATGGCATTAAACAAACCTTGTGTATTAGTGTCAAGCGTCGCAAGCATGGTATTAATATTTGCCTGGGTGTAGTTACTTGGATAACTAGTCGGCAAGCCGGATGTAGAAGTAGTTGGCGGCGCCCATAGATTAGTTAACATTGTCTTCACTGCCGTTTGAAGATTAGCCCACCCACTACCACTCATATAAGTAGCGTAGGTCGAAGCGCAACTCGCCGCGGGTATATTCAGTATACTACAAAATTGAGTTTGGAATGAACCTAATGGCCCAACTGTTACGCTTTGTGCAGGCTGCAATCCCATACTCGGATCACAAGTAGAATATTTTGGATTAACACTATTAACCATTGCCGGCCATAAAGCTAAATCAGATGCAAATTCCAGCGAATTAATCACCGAACAAGGCGAACCAATTCCCACGCAGAGTGTGTTTGGCACCGGAGTATTACAGGTTGAGGTAGTTGCTCCACTTATGCTGTTTGCAATTGTGGTATTATAATTGGCGATAGTATCGTACGGCCAAATAGCTTGCGGCCATAAACAGATGCTATCCACAGCAGAATTATTTGTCACAGTATAGATACCTGGGCAAAGCAATGTTAAGGCATTGGGATCGTTTTGTCCCATCGATGCATAAGGCGGCCCTAAACAAGGATTTGGCGCATTACTTGTGCCAGGGTTGAGATCTACCGGTGCAACAACTGGGCAAAGCTGTGTGTTCCTCTGCCCGGCAGGAACGAACATGGTGGTACCTAAAGCGTCACATAGATCGGTCAGACTATACGGCACACAATTTGACAGCGGTAATTGCGATTGCATTGGCGTGGTATAGCGTTCGAAATCAATTGTATTATCACTATTGATCACTGGTATCATCGCTTCAATATCTAGGCCATAGATGTAAGCATTATCCTGCTCTACATCATTTGGCAATAAACTATCTGAAGGCCCGGGCGCTATTGTTACCGGCGTTGCGTTTCCTGGCATAATACACGTTACTGTCCCATTTGCCGGTAAACTAGTGTTCAATACTCCATTTTGGAATAGATAAAAGTTTAAATCATAGCCAAAGTAAACCGAATTACCGACACTATCAACGCACCCCGTACCTTGGAATGTGTCATTAAGATAAAATTCCTTGATGGAGAAAGACGGTGTTGTTGTCATAATCGGCAGTGCAAGCTGTTTCGCATAATTAAGCGGGAATACAGATGGAGTTGTAGTTGGCGTATACGTAGCGCTACAAACATAATAATTGTTATCCCCCTGATTTAAACAGGCATTGTCACCCTTTGAATCAACATAAGCAATAATTCCATTACTTGTAGCCGTATAGCTACCTGGGATTATACCTACAAACAGAGGAGCAACTGATGGAATCGGCCACCCCCGGACAGTGTCGGTCAGCCCTACATACTGTGGAATTAACATTAAATTCGAATGTTGTAAGGTTGGGCGGTTAACGCATCCTAAATATGGATTACTACCGCAATAATCAAAAAATGAATCCCCATATAATACACTCGGGTTGATCGTACCATTCGCAGGAGGATTCTGCCCACTATTACCCCGCTCACAGGCGCAAACTTGACCAGGGTTATTAGGATCTACCTGCGCACAATACTGAATATTTTTGTCAAAGCCCGGGACGTTAAACGCGGCACAAGTTGTAATAGCCGGGTTGACATCACCCTGGAACTGATACTGCAGCTGCATGATACTTGGGTTAGGTTTTGTACAAGGAGACGATGCATCAAGGCATGGAGAATTCGTTGCTCCCAAGCCAGTACTTAAAACTATCATCGGCTTATCAAAAGTTGACCCGCGAGCAACCAGTGTTTCTTGAGTTTGGTCACACCCTCCAGGCTGCGAAGCATCCATACACAAATTTGTCAGTACTGTTGGCGATAAATACCCAGTAACCACGGGATTAAAAACATTAGGAGGCGGTAAAGGCGGCTCATTAACACAGCCAAAGAAAGCTTCAACCGAGCCATAATTTAACAATGGAAAAGGCGCTCCGCCAGCCCATCTAAATCCGCAAATTTGGTTATACTTGGTATTATTAGTAAAACTGCTTGCCCCTCCACCCATATTCGCAATAGGATCACCACCCGGCAAAATCCTGATCAAGGCCACTTCATAACCGGGACCAACTCCGCTATTAAGGGTTTTTACTGTTTCACCATTGGTAAAATTAAAGAAGTTAGCAAAAGTGCCGGCAAGATCCAAATAACCAAAGTTTGCTAAACGATTGTTATGCCACTTACCATGCGAAGGATCATCATAGTCATTAATATTCGAACAAACACCCTGATAATCTCCCTCTTCCCAAGTTAAATTTCTGCGGGTCCAACAATCATCACTCTCCACCCTATATGTGGCCTGGTCTGGATAAACACCTGATCTTGTTAAGTAAAGGCGTTCTAACGTACTATCGATTGGACCACTATAACATGCACCTGATTGCCCCATATTATCAAAGGCGATATATCGTCTACTTTGCTGTCCATTGAGTATCGTCACATTTGGCCAGTTAGATCCATCTTGAAGCAACTCACTCGCACCTATTACGCCTAGACACTCTTGTTGGTGAATAAAGAATGACCTTTGAACTGGACCATTTGGTTCGGTTGGAATTGAACATCCTAATGAGCCACATATGCGGAAATTTATATTTGCCACATATGGCATAGCAGATGGGGTGCCATCACTTCGTGCGCCTCCAGGAGGAATAAGGGATGAATTAGTGGCGTTAGGCGCATGGTCAGTACAGTGGTCATCTAAATATGGAAACGTGCCTGAGTCAGAACAACTCCTAGCATAAGACTCGCCAGAAGCTCCAAACATAAAAAGTAGCGCTACTACTAAATATAGCCACGCTGATTTACTTTTCCATGTAACGATTTGCACCATCACCCTACCAGCGTTTTTAGTTCATCACCTAGTTCGTTAAGCTGTAGCGAAAGAACTGTCGAAATGTCACCTTGCTTAATTAAAAACGCACGCCTGTCTGCAGAATAACTTTTGATTTTATAAAGCTCAACGTCAGAAAGACCGAACGCACGGCGGAAATACTTATCAGCAAATTTGTCAGAGAAAAATATTCGTGTACCATACTTGGCAAAGTCTTTATAAAAATCTTCGATCTCTCTAAAATTATTGGGCCGCTCAGAAGTAACTAAAGCGATGGCATTTTTTGCTTTGAGATCATCTAACCAAGTACCAAATTGATGACAGAACGAGCGGTTATTATACACATGCATTGCCTTGTTCATTGCTATGACAGTTGGTTTGCTATCAAGTATCTTGGGGAGTTTTTTAAGCAGAATTCCCAGATAACTTTCAAAGAAGTTCTCTTCAAGAAGCATCTCCGCAAGACCTAAACAAATTGTATTATCACTTTCAAAAAAATCTAACTCGTCTTCACCTTGGGTGAAATAGTTTTTAAAATGCTCACTGCCAAGTAGCGCATTAAATGATGAGATCATACCCGCATCAGTTGATGAGTTAATCAAATTAGCAATCACTTCCAGTTTATTTGTCGCAGCATCTTCTTCAATTAATTTTTTCGCTAGTACATCAAAGAACTCTTTTATCTGTGGAGAGTTTTCACCTTGTGGATAAATTGCGCCAATGAGCCATTCTCGATAAACATCTGAATTCTTATCAAAGTTAGCAGCTTGGAGGGGATTGATTTTAAACGGTAAAGGCTCGCCCTTTTGATACTTCACCACTTTCCCACCAATTGCCTCGGTGAAAGGGGCAGTAGCGCCCTCTAGATCTATATAAATAATTCTTGGCTGCAACCGAAGTGCCTGCGTTAATAAGAACCGCGTTAAAATAGTTTTACCCGAGCCCTTAGGGCCAATAATTACGGTATTCCCGTTACTTTCGTTATCGTGGAAGTTGAAGAAGAACGGTGCACCATCTTCTCTCCTTAAAAGCGATATTGGCGGGCCCCATTTGCTCCCCTTATAGTTACCGCTGGATTTACTAAATATATTACAAAAAGATCCCGCTATGTTGGTTGAAGCTTCTTCAAGCCGACATAAGTATTTAAAGTTTCCCGGTAGTTGTGCCCAAAAACAACGCGGCATATTAAAATCTTCCCGCACTACGTTGATCCCCATCTCTTTAAACAGAGCGATCGCCTGATGAATTTTACTTTGGAAGAATTTTTTACTATCACTGTGAATCAAGATCGTCGTTTGCAATTTGCAATAATCAGCAAAGCGCCCTTTGTCCGAATTAAGCATGGCTTGTGCACCAGTAGCTTCAAATAGTTCTGTGGCTTTGCTCATTTCAAAGCGCTCTTTTAATTCAACGAAGCGCTTTTTTGCTTCACTAGCAGGATAAAAAACGCCGGCCTGCGTAATGATAAACTGCATGCCAAGCTGAGTGAATCTATCCAACACTCGGTTGGGAAATTCAATTAAATCTTTAAATGAAAAAATCGCGCAAAATTGTTCGCCTGATAAATCTTGTATTTTCATCCAGTTAAAATGAAAGTCAATTTGCATACTGGCCAAATATTCTGAGAGATCTCTAATTGGAACTGGCGTTCTTTTTTGATCAAGGTGAGTTAAATGGTGGTAAAAAAACAACGGCTCAGACATATAACCGCGAGCGCTCTTAACCATTGTCAGTCGGCGCGCACCAAATTTAATTAGACTTTTACAAATGTTATCCACGACGTTAGTCAGCGTTGCAACATTTTCATCAAGATGCCGCAAAAACCGTGGAACATAAAACCGCGATGCGGCTGGTGCCTGAATTACGATAGAAAGATAGATAGTGTTAACTAACTGTTTGTCCCAGTTGTTTTTCTTGCACCACTTATCATTTAGATTAGCGGCAAAACCAAATGGCAACGTCCCCTTGGGCATTAAATTTTTTCTACTGCGAATATTATGAATATAAAATGCGAAATTAGTTCCCGGTATCTCGTGAATCAATGCTTCACGGATATAAGTACGCAGCTCAACACTGGCATCAAAGTCATTGATGTCATTATAACCACTAATCTCAATAGTCTGAATCAAATCACTATCTTTGGTGATTAAGGTATTAGGATCATAGTGACTAACAATAGGAATAAAGCTCGCCAACGCTAAATTTGGCAGAACCTCACTTTCTATATCTGGTATGCTGTTTTTATCTAACACCGCAGTACTTTAGCTAAATTACTAATATTTAATTTAGACCAATAAAAATGGATGTACAAGAAGCAGTTATAGAAAACATCTATCCAGCGATTAAATCGCGGAACATTCCCTGGAAAGTAGCTGGAGCAGGATCGATCTGAATTAAACCATCACTTCTTATTTCATAAACCGCCATCGTCCGTTGATTGGACCCGTCTGGTAAGAATCTAAATAAACCCGTGATACCTTTAAACCCTGCCTGATTAGTTATGGCCACTTTATCAAATGCATTGCGATTAGAGCTTTTCTTCGAAAGCGCAGCAACTAATGCGATTGAGTCATAGGCAAGCGAGCTTAAGCGCGATGGCTTATAATCAAAGTGCGCCATAAAACGTTTCTCAAATTTATCACGTTTACTATGGGGGATATTGGCAAACCACGCTCCATTGAGCTCGGGAATCTTATAAAGACGTTCATCATCCCATAGTCCACTACCCAACATTTTATAACGCCCCGCTCCACCTTTTGAGCGCAACTCATTAATAAACCCCGCCAAACTACTTGTCCCTTCAGGAACCAATAAAGCGGAATTTGGGCTGGAATGGAATTTAATGTTTACTGCTACCTGCTGCATATCCGCAGCCGTGGACTCTTGATTATACCTACCAATCACTGTAACTGGGGCCTCAAGACGCCGATTTAATTTTGCGATGCTACTCTCGATAACTTCACCATATTTATTACGAGGAAGCACGGCGTAAATATCCGCCGGTAGTTTTTCTCTCGCGTAAGTTAGCACCCGCTTTACCGACTCTTCCGGCATCACACCCAACATAAATAAGCAATCGCGGTTGCGCAGTTCGTTATCATTTGAAAATGTTATCATGCACAGGCCTTTGCTCTGCACCAGAGGATAAAGATCTTTGGCATCCTGCGAATAAAGCGGCCCTATTACCAAGTCAAAATCTTCTTCCTCAAGTCGCGTTTTGACCGAGGCAACGCCATAGGCAGTATCAATAGGTACTAAATTAATGTGCTCCGCCTTAAGGTCATGCATTGCCATTTGCGTGGCATCTAACATATTAATGCCAATTGATTGCTTATCGCCCGATAAGGGAATTAAAAATGCAATCCGCGCTTCGCCATCTTTACGCGGGCGCTTGGCTTTGTGCGACTTCACCACCTCTATCTTCTGACCGGTCTGCGTGTTTTCATAAACCTCAGACAAAGAACCATCCCCCACCTGAGTAGGCATGGGGAACTTTCCACAAGACGCCAAGAACAAAACCACCAATACTGGAAATATCTTTTTCATAACAAAGATATACTAACCTGATAAATTTGATTTTGAAAAGTTTTTCTTACTGTATATTCCAATTCATGACCACAGGAATTTTATATATTGTTGCCACGCCAATTGGGAATCTAAAAGACATTACCTTTAGGGCGATTGAAACGCTCAAAAGCGTTGATTTAATAGTTTGTGAGGATACGCGCAAAAGCAAAGTATTGCTCGACCATTATCAAATTAAAACCAAATGCATCTCGTATCACGATCACTCCACCCAAAAAGATCGCGAGCGCATCATGTCATTTCTACAATCAGGCAAACGGTTAGCCCTTATTTCTGACGGAGGAACGCCGCTAATTTCTGACCCCGGCTTTAAATTAGTGCGCGATTGCATCCAACAAAATATCACCGTAACTCCTATACCCGGAGCGAGCTCGGTAATCAGCGGTTTATCTGTTGCGGGAATCCCTACCGATAACTTCTTATTTTTAGGCTTTCTGCCGGTTAAGAATAAAGATCGCCTAGCTAAATATACACTAATTAAAGAGTCGATGGTAACTGCCGTAATCCTTGAAGCACCGTCAAAATTGCTGGCTACCCTTGAAGAAATTAGGCAAAACCTAGGCGATATTCACTGCACCTTAGCCAAAGAGCTAACTAAACTTCACGAAACCATAACTTATCAGCCCATCTCTCAACATATAGAAGCCCTACAAGCTAACAAGATTCGCGGCGAATATGTAATAATACTCGAAGCTGTAGCCAAACAAGAAATTACCGATGAAGTGCTCATTAGCGAACTTACGGAGCTTTTACAGAAGCTCTCGGTAAAATCTGCTAGCGAATTTTTAGCGGCGAAATATAAGATGTCAAAAAAGCATATTTACAACATCGCTTTAAAATTTACGCACCAATCTCGCTAAAAAACAAATTAAGTTGACCGCCGCCAATTAATTCACTAAAATCGGCATTAAATTTCACCGACTCAAACATATGCGCCATTCACTCTGCCACGATATAATTACCTTCCCTTTTGATGAGCAAAACTATTTCTTTGGCGCACACCTAATTCATATCGCCCCTAGTTATAATAACGATCTCAATAGCTACCTAGAGCGAACCATAAGCCAAAGGGGCATACTTGAGCAAGCCGTCGCCTCATTTTCAAGTATGGACTCAGCCACCCTAAGAGCGAAACACCCAAGCGTTTTTTACCTACTAAACACCAATGACGTAGTTGATCCAGAGACGCTAACTACCTCTCTTTTACAAAACTTCGCCCTAAATAGCTTGGCTGACCAGTTTGCCAGATTCATGATTTTAGGAGCGCTTCACCGTCTAACCCAAATTGCCAGCCTCAGCGCAAAAAACAAAATCAATAGCATGGATATAAACCCAACCATGAAATTCATTTGCGCCAGCGCAATCTCAACGCTTGCCCCCTTCGCAGTAATGCAGTACTTGGGCTATCCTGCTGCTGAATTATTCATAGCCTCGTGCCTGCAGCAAACCGCTTCTTATCTTTTAGCGCCGGTAATTTCTGGGGCATACAATTTAGTGAGCAGCAAGACTTTGTCCAGCGCAACTAAAAAATCAATTCGCCAATGGGCAAGTAGCTGGAGGGAAATCGATTTAATCTCCGACCATCAGAAGCTCAACACCGCCAACCTTCTCAAAAAAAATGCCCTCAGTTTTTTCCGCTATTTATCGGCGACTGCCTTCACCGACATATTATTATCACCACCAATGGGCTCCGAAGTAATTAGACACAAAGCGTCTTTAGGAATCTGTGCAGACAAAGGTTCTCTCCATGTATTCGGATTCGGCGTCAACACCCTCAGCTTCACACTAGTGGGAAAATTGACCGTTGAAGCAGGTTGGAGCTTTGGAAGATTACTCGTCGACCTGACCTTTGCCCTACTAAACAAACTATCTTCATTAATTGGCTTTAGTTATTTTGCAGATTTAAAAGACCCCTTCCATTCCAACGTTAATCCACCAGCTTCTGAACCTTTACTTAGAACTCCTCCCGCGGCCTCAACAACGGCTGCAGACGCCTCTGCGAGCTACTTCATACCCGACGTTAAAACCAAGCGAAAAAAGGTTGAGCACATCGCTTATCAAGAAGAAAAAAACCCAGAAAAAACCAAACAAAATAATGAGTATAATCAACATAGGTTTATTATCACCAATCCTAACTACGAAGATCAAAAACTTTACCCACTCCGATTTAACGGCAATACCGCAAGACCTTCCGTGTTTGGGGTAATTTCAGATACTAAGTCCGCCCATTTCGATAAATTCACAACCTGTTTAAGCAAGGCAGATATTATCGCGCCAAATGGCTGGGTCGAGTCTCTAGCAGCAGAGCGAACCTATTGCATCCGCAACAAAGGTAACAACGAAAGAATGGTTGGGGCAATCTATACAGGTCACGACGCTGTTTATGAGCAACTCAAAAAAATATATGATAGCTATGAAAACGCTTTAGCTGCCACACGCAGCATTGAAGCATTTAGTAGCGCAGAAGCTCGCGTAGTAATTTTTTCAAGAACAACCACTCACGAGCAACTCGCAACGACTGCAAACAATTTATCAGCCTCACTCTAACCCCACCTCGAGAAATCCGAGCCGACAAACCTGATGTAACCGCCAGTCCAACTCCAGCTGAGCAGATATATTTGGAGAAGCTCCAAACATTATTTATTCGCAAGTTTCCTTATCTGGATGACGACCGTCCATTCACTCTAAATGATATTGCTACCGCCTTATTAACCGAAGGTTATAGCTATCTTATTCAGCAAAACGATTAAGCTAAAATGCTTCAGCAATTGCTTTGAGGTATTTGATTTCTTTTTCATGCGACTCTTTAAGTGCATGATTTGTTTCTTTATGGAAATTATGCTCAGCTAGCCCAATCGCCTCAGCCAACTCTTCCTTAGTCATTGCCTCATCTTGCGCTTTTTCAACCAGCACCGTACATCCCGCTTCATGAACCTCGGCAATACCGTCAAAAATCACTAACTTGGAAAGTTTATCATGGTGTTTTATTTCAACGATACCAGGATCAAGATTGGCAATCATATTCATATGCTCAGCAAGCACACCAAAACGCCCCTCTGAGCCTGGCAAATTAACCTCGACCGCATTACCTTCAAAGAAGGAACCATCAGGAGTGCAAATCGATAATTTGAATTGCTCAGACACCTATGCCGCCTCTTTCATTAAGCGCTTACCTTTTTCCATCGCCTCATCCATATTACCAACCATATAGAATGCTGTTTCAGGAAGATTATCATGCTTACCTTCAATTAGCTCTTTAAACCCGCGGATAGTATCCGCAAGCGATACAAACTTTCCTGGAGCACCAGTAAACACTTCGGCAACGTGGAAAGGTTGCGATAAGAATCTTTGAATCTTGCGGGCACGACCAACAATAAGTTTGTCTTCTTCTGAAAGCTCATCGATACCAAGAATGGCGATAATGTCTTGCAGTGATTTATAAGTTTGTAAAATCCTCTGCACTTCGCGAGCAACTTCATAGTGTTCTTCACCAACAATTTCAGGTGAAAGCATTTGTGAAGTTGAATCAAGTGGATCCACCGCTGGGTAAATACCAATTTCAGCAATCTGCCTTGAAAGTACCGTGGTGGCATCCAAATGCGCAAACGACGCAGCAGGAGCCGGATCAGTCAAGTCATCTGCAGGCACGTAAATCGCTTGTACCGAAGTAATCGATCCTTTTTTAGTTGAAGTAATCCGTTCTTGCAGCGCACCCATCTCTGTAGCAAGCGTTGGCTGATAGCCCACTGCCGATGGAATACGACCAAGAAGTGCAGAAACTTCTGAACCAGCTTGCGTAAAGCGGAAAATATTATCGACGAAAAACAGTACATCTTGCCCTTCTTCATCACGGAAATATTCCGCTTGAGTAAGACCAGCAAGACCAACCCGAGCACGCGCTCCAGGTGGCTCATTCATTTGCCCATACACTAAGGCTACTTTTGATTTTTCTGGATGCTCAATATCAATAACTTTAGACTCAATCATCTCGCGGTAAAGATCGTTACCTTCACGCGTACGCTCGCCCACACCTGCAAACACCGAGAAACCACCATGTGCTTTCGCGATGTTGTTAATTAACTCCATAATCAAAACGGTCTTGCCAACGCCCGCACCACCAAATAGCCCAATTTTACCACCCTTGGCGTAAGGCGCGAGTAGATCAATTACTTTAATACCCGTAACTAAGATCTCAGATCTAGTTGATTGTTCACTAAGGCTCGGCGCCTCTCTATGAATGGGGAGAGTTTTTTTAGTTTTTATTGCCCCACGTTCGTCAATTGGCTCGCCAATTACGTTCATGATACGCCCCAACACTTCGCGACCAACTGGAACTGCAATTGGTTTACCAGTGTTGTGTACTTCTGTACCGCGCTGAAGTCCTTCAGTCGTGTCCATTGCAATCGCGCGAACTGTGTTCTCGCCTAAATGCTGCGCGACTTCCATGATCAGGTCTTTGCCTTCATGTTTGCATTTTATTGCGGTTAAAATCGCTGGTAATTCACCTGGAAACTCAACGTCTACAACTGCACCAATTACTTGTTTAATATGTCCGTGTTTGCTCATAAGTCAAAAATATGTGTAAGGTTTCATAAGGGTTTAATCGAATTCTGTCATTCAGTCAAGGGAAGAGGACTTGTCGAAGGTAAATTTTTCATATTAAATAAAAGCCCAAGTTACTGGATTTTTTATGAAAAACCTTATTGAACTGATTACAACAGGCGATCTACCCCAAGCGAAGCTCGCAATTGACGCACTAACTGAGCTAAGCTTCCCCCCTATATCCAGCGAGATAGGTAATTTTGATCAGCACCCATTTATGGCCATGCTGTTCCACGGAGAGTTTGAAATCTTTGCGTACTTTCTCAACACACGCCCCGAAATTAAAGACAATTTACATCAAGCTTTTTCTGGCAATCACAAAAGCATAAATGTTGGCGAGATCCCCAAGACTACTCAGTTAGCTGGAAGCCATCAAATCCTCAATTACCTCTACGATAACTTCACCCCTCAGCAGATAATAGAAACTAGGTTATTAAACATCGCGGTATTTTTCATGCATGAAGAATTAGTCGATAAATTTTTATCCTCTGATGCTAAAGTTGCTTTTGCAGATGTTGCTAACTTACCAGGATCAAGAAGTGCCACCCCAATTAATTATTGCACCAGCTGTTATGACCTTGATGCCAGACATAAGTTGATCTTTGATAAACTTTTTAGTCGCGAAGAAATCAAGTCTAACTTACACACCAACAAAGGATTTATCCTCCAATTGCTCGACGTCGCACACTTTAAAGCCGTTAAAGAATTAATCGAACAAGGGTTTATCATCTCCTCTACCGCGTTTACGTCATTAGTGAATGGCTTAACTAGGATTCCACACGATTGTGAGCTTGATGAAGTACAACGAGGACATATTGAAGTTGTTTCTCTGCACATAATTAACCTTGTGGACGTAGACATCCTCAAATGTTTTTGTGATGAAATTGAAAAATTTCATCCATTAATCCAAATAATTTACGCCCAGGCTGCCTTAAAAAAATTTGCTGAAAAAGAAATTGCTTTAGAAACTTTAATTATGGACGCCCCACAATTCTTAGAACTCCTTACCGAGAATCCAGATTGGGACCCTACAGGAAAAAATACTACCTTTTTAAAAATTAGAAAGGAGATATCTCAAGTGGAAAAGAAAGTTGATGCTGACCTAATTACCCGACAAAAGGATTGCTTAAAAACATTTACTATGGAAATTGAAAATGCCGCACAAATTTGGTATCACTCACTTAGACGTGGCGGTGATAACAACTCCACCATGCCCTTTGGTTTTTCACAAGAAGATGAAGAAAAGCGCTCCGAAGTTTTAAAACGTATCTTCTTAACCATTGGTAGCTGCGGGCTTGAAGTACGCAATCCTTACGATAACAGTTGGGGTATGGCTAGTACAAATGGTTTACCACTTTGCATTGAATTCACGATTGGCCCAAGAGTGCTGATTGAAATTCCACCCGCGAATGCAACACATGCTTTTTTCAATTGGATAACTTGCGGGGTGCCCGCCCGTGAAGGAATGTATAATGAGAATATTTCTCGGCAAAATACTGGTGCTGCTGCGCTGATTGAGGATAAGATAATTTTCACCCGCCCATTTGCTTCTCATGCTTTAAGTACAGATGGAGAAGGCCATTTACAAGAAGAGAAACTTAACTTCACCACCCATCAAAAAACTTTGTCGATGCTAGTAGCTGGCGCCTCCAACATGATTGGACTCGTTGAGTCGACCCAACATTTTGGCATGAACATTGGGGTGGGTAAATATGGTGAGTTGGATGCCCATGGCAAAACCATTCGTCCCGATGGCAGTACTGGTCATCTTTATATGTGTTACAAGCCACCAACTTCTAGTGAGCCAGGAGGAATATTGGTTGGGATTGAGGGTTCAGAGCCTCTCATCAAGGGGCAATACGGCTCTCATTCTTTAATCGGCGGATCTGATGAGTTAACAGTCGCAGGAGGGCGGCAATGCGAAGAGCTCAGTCGAATGCTAACAGAAGATACTCCGTCAATAGCAAATAGGTATAATAGCCGCCGCGTAATTTTGACTAATGAATCAATTGCAAGTTTATACCAATACCCCCTGCATAACATTCAAGATCCGGCAAAAATGGTCACCTGTGTTGCAGCAAATAGCGTTAGCGAATTTACCAGCAACCTTGGTCAAATCGAAGCTATCGAACGTACATACCAGCATCCCATCACCTATACCTTTGAAGCAATAACTTCTCCTTACCACGCTCTTTTCATTCCTTTGGCTTTAAAAAAAGAATTGGTAAATATTATTAGAGAATTATCCATACCCCGGTGCGACGCCCTTTCCAAAGACGATCTAGATACTTTGAAATCTAAATACACAGAAATATTTCAAGGAGTAATCACCGCATTCAAGAAAAATAACTTAGATCTGCACATTGAGTCTTTCAGTAAAAGCTTAGTGGCGTTTCTGGCTGCCGTGGGCAGAAATAAGCGCCTGCAACTTATTTGCGAAGTTCATACCGAAGTTCTCCTAATTCAAGTCGCCCCCATTTATGGCAATGCGACTGCTGCGCGCGCGCTAAACATTGGCGGCTACATTCTAAATGCCATTACTGCAAATAAGGAAACTGGTTTAGGCATTGGCTCGCGACTTAGCCCCAGCGTATTAAACAACACTTTAGCCGCCCTTTACCCTCTAGAACAAAATCATTTTAGAATTAATGCTAAATTAATAATTACTAAATCCGCTCACGATATAACAGAATCCCTCACCAATTACACCCAATACAATATGTGCGGTGGCATGAACATCAAAGAGGGTTTGGAAAAAGTCCTCAGCGATCATTCAATAAACGAAGCTTTCAAAAGAGGAGAGCTGGAGATAGTAATTCCCTATGCTCAAGCCTTACCTTATATAAGCAACATGCCTAATTTCACTCGAGGTCATTACACTCTCTTGCATTTACGCTATGTTGGCGCTAATTTGCAGGTAATTAACTTTGACCCCAAGAGCTATCATAGCAATATAATTTACCCAGTTTCTCACATACGAGATATGATTGCCGAAGCCACCCAGCATCCTATAAGTTTTAAACTTGAAACACAAAATCTAGGGTGGCAAACCACATTTGATAATCGCGACTGTGGACGCTTTATGCTCGTGATGATTGAGCACTTAACTACTTCTCCCTTCTCTACAATCGGCACGCTCATGCCGGAATTTGTAAATAAAAAAGTCAAAGAACTGGTATCGAAGGACGAACAAGGAAGTGTTAAATGCCTTGCTGAAAACATTAAGTTTAAGACCCCTCAGTTAACCATACCGCTCAATCAATGTCTGCTTGAACTTTATACCAACATCAAATCACCGACAGATGAAGAGATTAAACAACTGTTGGCGCTATATAAAACTATTCTCTCGCAAACAACATCAGACGTAAATGAACTCGATAATTTTAGAAAAAGTGTTGAACGCGCCTTAGGCGCAGCAGGTAGGCACAGACGCCTGCTCGGCGTTTTTGAAATTCATAAGCAAGTCCTGCTGGAAAAGGGTTGGCTAGAAGAAATCACTATTGAATGGCCGCTTCCTTGGAATCACCAATTGAGTGATTTTATCGCTGGTGTTGCTGGGCAAACTATCAATACGCTTTTCTTTTATGGGGCTGCTTTAATTCAATATATTGGCCCGCTTATCATACCCAAAAGCGGCACTACCTCGCCTATTTCCTCTGCAGCATCGCCAATAATGGAAGCGGGAACAGCTAGCATCATACACTCACCAACACTGATGAGCCTTCCATTTGCTTATGTCAGCGATATTGAATTGTTTTAAATAAGCCAAATACACGTATTATTTTATCCGACGATTAGCAGGCAAGCAAAACTAATGGCCAAGCCCAGTTTGCTGCGGCACGTTACTATTAGCTGCGCTTAATAGGTTAAGCCGGTGCAGAACCTTTTGCATATTCACAAGTGCAGGCACTTTATTACCTGACGGAATACTCGTTTTTTGCAGAGCTTCTCCAAGTTCGATTTTGCGGGTGATTTGATCGCTTAAACGCGCGGTGCGAATTCTAATATCTTCGTAAACCTTCTCATCTAGTGTGGCAAACAATCTCTTTTTACCTGGCATAGAATGTTTAGCTACTAATTTCCATAATTTAGCTAACGAGACCGCATCAAGGGAGGTGTTTTGGTCGTGCTCACGGAGCAGATTTTGTATTTGTTCCTTACGGCATTTAAGCAAGAAACCAAGGAAGGTAAACAACTCATCTTTGGACATTTTAGCTAGCTTGGCAGGATTTTCACCAGTCAGCGCAGCAATAAGGTGTATCGCCTGATCTGTTTCTTCAGGCAAAGCTTTGGAAATCTGTGCTGCGATACTGTTTGCTGCCATAACCTATTCTTTTTGTTAGCCTATTATACCACTTTAACTTGCGAAATACAACCAGAAGAATTGGGCGGGCTTTACGCTTCCTGCTCACCCTCTGTTTCGCTAAGCTTCTTTTTCTTCTTTCCGCTACTTGGTACCGATGGAGTATCCAGCTTGTTAATGATTGACTCATCTTCACGCTCGACCGCTTTTCCGTCCATAATACCCTTAATTTCTTCACCAGTTAGAGTTTCAAATTCCAAGAGGTTTTTAGCCAAAGCATGGAGCTTATCCAAATGCTCGGTAAGAATTTTCTTGGCCGTATCGTAACCTTCATCAACTAATCTTCGGATTTCTATATCTATTTTACTGGAAATAGCTTCAGAATTTCGCTTCTCATGACCAAGAGAATGTCCTAAGAACACTTCCTCACGCTCATCACCCACAAGCACAGGACCAATAAGGTCGCTGAGGCCCCATTGAGTCACCATATTACGAGCATATGATGTAGCCGTTTTAATATCCCCAGATGCACCAGTAGTAACATTTTCATGACCAAATATCATCTCTTCTGCTACTCTTCCCCCCATAGAAACTGCGATAATTGCCTTCAACTGAGCTAACGTCAAACTATTCCTATCAGTTTCTGGTAGCCGTTGCACCATACCAAGTGCTCTACCTCTTGGGATAATTGTTGCCTTATGAATAGGATCAGAAGCTGGTAAGCAGACGCAAATAATCGCATGCCCAGCTTCATGGTAAGCAGTAAGCTCCTTCTCTCGTTCAGTCATCACCATCGATTTGCGTTCAACACCCATAAGCACTTTATCTTTTGCATTTTCCACATCACGTAAAGTGATAACACTTTTGTTTCTTCGTGCCGCAAGTAACGCCGCCTCATTCATTAAGTTTGCTAAATCAGCACCTGTGAAACCTGGAGTACCACGCGCGATAACGCGAAGGTCTACATCTGGACCTAACTTTACTTTTGCAGCATGGACTTTGAGAATTTGCTCCCTACCATTTATATCTGGTAACGACACTGTAATTTGCCTATCAAAGCGCCCTGGGCGAAGTAGTGCAGGATCAAGTACATCTGGTCTGTTAGTTGCAGCAATTACAATCACACCTTCGCTAGCAGTGAAACCATCCATCTCTACCAACATTTGGTTTAATGTTTGTTCTCTTTCATCGTTACCACCGCCAAGGCCTGCACCGCGGTGACGGCCTACAGCATCAATTTCATCAATAAATATGATGCAAGGCGCATGTTTTTTAGCCTGGTCAAACATATCTCTCACCCGGCTTGCACCAACACCGACAAACATTTCAACGAAATCAGATCCAGAAATACTAAAGAATGGTACTTTCGCTTCACCTGCAATCGCACGCGCGAGCAATGTTTTACCCGTTCCTGGCGAACCAATTAACAAACAACCTTTAGGGATTTTACCACCCAGTTTTTGGAATTTTTGTGGGTCTTTTAAGAAGTCAACAATCTCAACCAATTCTTCTCTTGCCTCATCAATACCCGCTACATCCTTAAACGTAACGTTATTATTTTTTTCAGAAATCATTTTCGCTTTAGATTTACCAAAACCCATCGCTTTGCCAGAACCGCCGCCCTGCATTTGCTTAATTACGTAAAACCACACCCCAAGTATCAAAAAGAGTGGGAACCATGACAGAAGGATGCCAAACACCGAGCCGACTGCACTATCAAGCGGCGCCACTTCAATCTTTACTCCTTGAGCAGTTAGTTTATCAATTAGACTTGGATACTGAGGGGCAAGCGTTGCAAAGTGGCTACCATCAGACATCTTACCTTCGATAGAATCTCCCCGAATCACCACATCAGTGACCTGACCGCTTTCAACCTTGGATAAAAAGTCAGAAAAAGCCATTCTCTCATTAGCGGTTTCAGTTGCAAAATAAGACTGATAGACCATCATCAGCGCTAAAATTACAATCGCCCAAATCAGAAAATTATTTTTAAAACCGTTATTGCCTAACCTTTTCATACAAGACCTTTAAATCTAATTCATAAGGAGAATATAGCACACTGCTTTACATTTACCAGCTTAACTGCTTATGCCCACCCATTTTTTCATAATAGTAATTGATAATCTCGGCGGAGATCTCTTCCACTGCCTTACCACTCACATCAATTGTCAACCAATTATGCCCGGTGTACAACTTGCGTGCCTCTTGCAGCTCATCCTTAATTGACTGCTCATCGGTGTATTCACCATTGAAACAAATATTGGAGATATCTTTCAAACGATTGGTGCGGATTCTTTTTAAGTGCTCCGGTGCGATAGTTAACCCAATCACCACTGATTTCTTAAGTATTTCGGGATCAATACCAATACCAACACGCGGAATGAACGGGATATTAGAAACTTTATACCCACGCTGGCTAAGGTACAATGAGGTCGGGCTTTTGGAGGTTCTTGATACCCCAACAATGACAATATCCGCCTGATCACACTCTTTAGGCAGTTTGCCATCATCGTGCATCAGCGTGAAGTTAATCGCCTCCATTCGTTTGAAGTATTCACTATTTAGCAATAGTTGCTTCGCACCTGGGAACTGCAACGAGGCGTTGACCCCCAAATACCCTTGGATCTTCTCAATTAAATGGCCGATGGCTGAAATCGCGTATCCACCAACTCGCTTACATTCCGCCTCCAAATAGGCTCTAAGCTCATCATTTGCCACAGTGTAGAGTACTATTCCTGGGTTTTTCTCCACTTCTAAAATTAGCTTGTCGAAATGTAACTTCGAGCGCAAGAGTGGCCAGATAAACTTCTCCACTTCCAACCCTTCAAACTGGGCAAAACATGCTGCCGAGACTGAAATCACCGTCTCTCCCGAAGAGTCGGAAACTAAATATAAGTAAATCTTGGTGCTTTCTGCCATAACCCTAATTTTAAGAGTGTTTAGCAAAAAAGCAACTGCGTTAACCATTTGTTAACCGCTCACCCCCTACAATATATGTAAATGGCTAGCTATAGATATTATGCAAACGAATGAGCATAAACCACCCGAAGTTGATTTAGTAGCATTAGAATTGATGTTATATGTTGGTGCATGCGTAGCCAAGAGGGTCGCTATATATAGAGATCAAATGTCTGATCTAGACACCTACCTAAATTACTTCCTACTAGGCATACAAGACGGCGTGATTTCCAGTCAAAAAAACCTACAAGAGGATGATGAACAGTATTATGATGCGCTTGAAGAGGAAGACGATTTGAACAATACGATTGACGAGACCCTGAAAAACCACCCTGAACTTGAGGGAAAAACGAGCGCTGAAGTCGGAAGACTTTATGAACTAGGACGAAAACACTATGAAAGAGCTGTAGTGAATCTAGCAAAACCCAATGTAGCAAAAGACATCCCTAATCATATCCTCCTCTATCCTCAGTATAATGCTATAATACTAGAGCTGATTGCTAACAATTATCTTATGCAGTTGCATAATAGTGATATGGTAGACCGCTATATTAAAATAAAAAAGATGATTGATGCCAGCTTTTCATCTGCTGTTGGCGGCGTTAAAGAGTTGACCTTTTCTACAGGCCAAGAGTTAGGACGAGCAATCGCTATGGGCGCTCGAACAGTCATTGGCGATGAATATATGGATGACTTTATCAAGGGCATCGTACCGCATCTCATTGCATCCTTACAGGTAAGTCGTGAATTAAGCAAAATTGATAGCTCGGGGCTCGTTACAATGTTCTTACCTAAATATATTGATCAAGTAGTGATGGGCGGTTTATTGCAAGGAATGATAGATTCCTCATTGCATAATGAACCCTCCGCTGTTTTAACATTATTTCAATCACTTGATTATCTAGACTGGGCATCAAATGCCAATATTTTATACAATTGCACTAGCAGTTTATGCAGTGGTATGATCGAAGATTTTCAAAAGGCCTATAGTAACGCCCTTACAAAACAGGAGAAAAATGCGACAAGCATAAGTACGGACACTGCAAATTTTATCGGGATGAAACCTCATAAAACAGCAGCTAATGTTTCTGATTATTATTACCTTAACAAAAGCAGCCGTCTAGGCGAGGACGGCACTCCCGTTGATGTGTCTTTAGCTTATCTTAAATGGATGGCTTTGATTAAAGCCACTACTGGCGTATTAACCAAAACAACCTATACTACTAGCCACGAAGTTGGTAACCTACTATCCAAAGCAGCTGCTGGGATACTTAAAGCTGCAAATCCGCAACCTCATAATGTGAATACTCATGAAAACTCAATTACCGGATATTATTTACCCAAATACTAGCACCTTGCAACTAACCGAAGGGAGCACTGAGGATTTTATCACCAACCTTAAGGTGGTTGCGAATACTCTGGCAAGTAGCGCTGGACTATATAAAACGATGTCCGTACTTTATCTCGCACCAGAAAACGAAGCCTTTTACCAGCAATATAGCAATACTTTGCTAAGTGGACCTAGCCGGGATAAATATCTAAATTACCTCGATTCCTACTCTTTGCTGATGAAATGCTGTTCCAACAACCCTTCTGCAAAAGCCTACATTAAAACAACAGTGGAAAATATAGCTAGACTATCAGCTGAAGGACAGGCCATGTTAGAAAATTCCGTTAGGCAAAACCAATCAGGCCCTTGCACGATTTTATAGCACCCCCCTAACAGCAGTAAAGATCAGGGTCGCATGATGAGGCGAAGAAGTCTTCCTGGTATGGAGTGCGGCCAGCAAAGTAGAACTGCCAGAGCATTTCTTGATCATGGGCAAAGTCAGCTTCGCTGTATTTAGCATAGAAATCTTCAGCATCGGCATAGCGGCCAAAAATTTGCTCTGGTTTTAGTTGCTCTTTTAATGTTTTGTGTACATCAATTGCGGCTTGGTTCACAACAATCTCATCGCCTATTTTATAGGTAGGCGCGGCATCGGCGAGGTTAGGGTTTATGAATACTGCTTCGACTTTAGAAACGTCTAAAGAGCCTTGAGCAGGGCATTGCAATTTATAAATAGCAATGATGTCGGCGCCTTTTAAATAGGCAGGAACTATTTCATATTCTTCGTAATTCTTACCTAAAATACCTGGATACCCCTGGGGAAAACGCGCTTCTAACAATAGTGATTCTTCTTTTTTTGCCGCTGCAGATGCTGTCTGGCCACATGCAAACCCACTAGCCATCTTTGGTTCTAACGATAGATAAGTCCCCCCTAGCTCCCAGTGACCATTTTCATTAGCTTCTGGGTTCCATGGTTCTCGCGCATAATAGCCGAGGATTTTTTGATTTTTTCCTATGGCAAATCCGCGGTGACCATGATCAAAAAAGCTCTCAATACCATTCTCATCCAGCGAGAACTTCATCCCCCTAAACACGGTTATGTCTTGAGGGAAAGGTTTTGGGGAAATACCGTTGATAGTTAAAACTTCGAGTGCGAATTCATTATCCAGCTCAATTAATGCCCCAGTTAATGCTTTGTAGTGATTCTCTTGAGCGTTGCGGTCTAAATAATATTTAGCGAATTTATGGAGTAGCCCATCGAAAAACTTAAATTCATTTGCATCTTTTATGTCGCGCACGACTTGAAGTTTAGCATGATGCGATTGGGGAATAGCAATCCCGGCCTTAGTCATTAGGTGGGTTAATGCCATGTATTTATTGGGCTCAACTGAATTGGTTAATCCCATGTGTATGGCATCAATAACCACCTGTACTTCATCAAAATCTTCAAGATGGGTGTCTTGAGCGATAGTTAAAAGTTTAGAAACGTGCTCAAAATTACCTTTAATCAAATGCTCGTAAATCGAAGATTTTACATTATCTATGGTTAATAACTTATTCTCAATTAGCCAGCTGATGGTCTGAAGACTCGCCGCACTGAAGCAACCATTACCCTTGTAATCCAAAATTTGCGTATCCGCCCCAGCATTAATTAAAAATTCAATACTCTGTGGGCTCTGAGCGTAGAATAAGGGAGTTTGACCTTTCGCATTTAAGGCATTAACGTTAGCATTGGGGTATTGCTGAACTAGCACCTCCATAAATTCTAGCTTATCACCTGCTGCAAGTATGTGTAACAGAGTTCCGTGTTCGCCCAAAGCAGCATCGATTTGTTTTGCAGTAATGGTGCCTTTCTTAGTGATTTTATCGTTAAATTTTTGCCCTACTTGCTGCAAATCTTGCAGTAGCTTCTCTGGTGAATACGTATGGTTTGGGTCAAAATCAGATAAGATTAGCGCTTGAAGCAAAATGTTAGAATCAATGTCATTTATCCCCCATTCTAAATCTAGAGCTGTAAAAAGCACCATCCATTTATTGGCAAGCGTTGGGGAGTATTGCTCAATCAATTCCAGTTTATCTTCTGGATATGTGAATTCGCTAAAAATCAGGGCATTAGGATCTAATCCCAGCTCTAATAATTTAGTGATTGTTTTAGGGTGTAAATTTTCGATCTTCAGATCAAAAAAGCTTAATGAATTGATGTCTAGCCCATCGTTAATCAACTTTTCAAAGGCTACAATTTGTTGATTAATTAAATCAAGATCGAATATATCTTGGCCATCAACATCATCCTTATATGCTCTGCTATATCCAGAAAGCAGCATCACCAATTGATTAACTGGAATAATTTCTCTGGCGTAGAGTTCGTGCGCAAAAGCAATGATAGAGGCGGTTAAAGATGGGGTGTAAGAGGCTGTATCCAGGGTAATTCCGCTCGCGGCAAAAGCTTTAAATACTTCGATCTCATTCTCGATTTTGGTATGATCTACCATCGAGATAAAAGCATTAAAAAAGTAGTTTTTAGAATCTGGGGATATAACCTTTAATATTGCAATTACCGACTCCGGAGTATGACCGCCACTAAATGAATGCACCTCAACATTCGAAATACCTTTAAATATTTCTAAGTCAAGTAAACCATATACTTTAGAAAGTTGGTGTGATGATAGGATCAAAACAAGGATTTCTTTCGCAGGTACGTGGCTTTCGCTTATCCATTTAGTGATAAGGTGGTTGAATGCTTCAATAACACCAGGATTCTTAGCGTCTATGTCGCCAAACAGACTATAACCTGTTTTTAGGCTCGCAAAATCCTTGATTATTGGAAGAGCTGGAAATGCTTCTTGTAAGAGAATTTTTATATTTGTGAGTTCATAATAATCTTCAGCTAGTTTCAATATTTGTATGTCTGAAAATGTACTTTTAATATGCTCTATGGTTTGCGCCTGCAATTGCTCATCAAGTAGGAGGGATTTTATATAACTGTCATCAAGCTTTTTTAACGCCCCATTTTGCAAAGCCAGCTCGATGAATGCTTTGGTTTCAGGCTTCCCCAGCGCTAGGTAGACAAAATAACCTATATCATCACTAGAGATTCTATTGATCTGGGTGGCAAGGATTGACTCAATAATATTACTATGTTCTTTAGGCAAATCTAGAAAGTTTGAAGCCGATTTAGTCAGCAACTTTCCTAAATCCGAACCTTTTAGCTTATCTAAAGCACCATTTCGAAATGCCATAAAAACGAAGGGCTTGGTACCTGGCCTAATAAATGCACTAGAGACAAAGG
>JBIOER010000006.1:0-28406 GCA_044446225.1 Rickettsiales bacterium
ATCCTATTGTTGCAATAATGAATGAATACTATTTTCAAGTATATCTAGATGCTTTTGACGACATAGCACCAAAAGATTATACGCTACCTTTTACAGAAGAGTATTTAAAAGAGAAGCAGAAAGAAAAGCTAGGGGAGCCTTTAAAAACACAAAAGCAGATTCTTGCTGAACAAATTTTTGATCTTGCAAGTGAACAATTTCAAAAAATTTCATCAGAAGAAGAGAAGCCAAAACCAGTTCTGAACGAGAATGGTGTAAAAGCTTTGATCATGACAATTATTAGTTTAATTGTTATTGGGTTAGTACAATACCAATTAAAAAGAAAACAGTCCCAGATAAAAAAATCTTCAGTTGATGAAGATAAGGCTTCAGATGAGCAGACAAAGAATGAGAACGGAGATAATGTTCCTTTAGTTAAGAAGCGTTTTCCAAGATTTGGAGAAGAACCAGTACCGCAAACATCCATTGAAGAAATGGTAAAAAGCTCATTCGGGCGAGCATCATTTACAGCAAAATTGCTAAAACACCGTTCTACAAGCAACATCAATACTTGGAGCAGATCAGAAAATTGATTTATGCAACTAATCCAATCAGCTCCCATCGAAAAATTTGCAAATTTACATGACTAAAGCTGCTTTAACCAACGAAAATGCTTTTAGTAAATTGGTTTTTATGCTATCGATAAAACCGCTAGCAAATGGACTATGCCCATTCAAAATTTGGCTCTTGCCATCACTGAATTAAACATCCCCTTCAATAACAGGTTGGATATCTTATTACTCGCTTGATACAGTTCTATGAATGCTCTCTGCATTTTCAAGATGTTAACGAGGCTAATACCAGTTCCATTTTTAAAGTTAACACATGTTCGATCTCTTTTCGCAATCTCACCATGTAATTCTCTATTACTTACCTCAAGTAAACTCCTTCAAATTTCATGATAAGCTTGCAAAAATATAACATCTCATCTGTAAATTTAAAAGCTGGAATTGCTATAAGACCTGCAACTCTATAGTTTTGACAAAGAACTCTTGGTCATTAGTAAAGAGTGCAGATCTTAGCGTAGTAGAGGAGATTAAAAAATATTACCCAACAATCTCATTATCATTAAAGAAAAATGAAACTTCAGTTTTAGCGTTTTCAGGGGAGTCTGATCCATGAACTGAGTTCTGCCCAATATTTAGAGCAAATTCTTTCCTGATTGTGCCATCGTCAGCTTGCGCGGGGTTGGTTGCGCCCATGATTTTACGGTTAAGGGCAACGGCGTCGTCTCCCTCAAGTACTTGAACTACTACAGGTCCTGCAATCATTGTGTCAACTAATTCACCGTAGAAGGGACGTTCTTTATGAACTTCGTAAAACTTCTCAGCCTGTTCTTTTGATAGTTTAATTCTTTTTTGTGCAACGATCTTAAGGCCTGCAGCCTCAAATTTTGCGTTGATTGCGCCAGTTATGTTACGTTCTGTAGCGTCAGGTTTAATTATTGATAATGTTCTTTGTAGCACCATAGCCTCTAATTGATAAATGTTAAGAAAAGTATTGTATAACTAAGCAACCATGTTTTCAAGAGGTATTCTTCTAGCGCATGGTGCTTTGGGGTTGAGATCATTGCTCACGCAAGGGGACTTTACGTCCAGGTTTGATGGGTCTTGTGCTAGTGTAGTACAGCCAACTAGTGAACTTAGTGCTAGTACCAAAATAAATTTACTTAATTTATTCATAACTCCTCGCTTGTTTATGAGTCTAGATTGCAGGCGGTATGTAGACTGCGCATCGCTAACTCCATGTAATCTGCCTGGATTAACATACTGATTTTTATCTCAGATGTTGAAGCCACCAGTACATTTATACCCTTCTCTGAGAGAATGTGAAACATTTTTTGCATAGTTTCTGAATTATTTCTCACTCCGCCGCCGGTAAGGGAGATTTTTGCTATGTTGTCGTTAGCGCTGAAAGTTTCAAGCTCTGAATTCTTCATCGAATTAAGAATTTCAGTGGCGATCTTGGAATCACTACTATTTACCGTGAAGGTAAACTGGGAGTTGTTATCATTGGCAAAGTTTTGGACAAACATATCAAGTGAGACTCCAGCGTCTTTAAGTGCTTTAAGGATCCTACCCACAGAGGAGTTGCCTTCTTTTGGGTTTTTGATGGTATAGCTGACGATTTTATTGCTTCCGGTAATCCCGGTAATTCCTTGTGCTTCCATATTATTTCCTTCTTTGGTCAGTAATGTTCCTTCCATGCCAGAAAAGGTGGAGAGGACTTGCATCTGTATATTATATTTTTCGGCAATTTCAACGGCTCGGGGGTGGAGCACTTTTGCGCCACTACTGGCCATTTCTAGCATCTCTTCATAAGAAACAACAGCAAGTTTCTTGGCGCGTTGAACAATTCTTGGATCAGCTGTATAGACGCCATCGACATCGGTGTAGATATCGCACCGATCTGCTTTTATTGCGGCGGCAATAGCCGCTGCGGTAGTATCTGAGCCGCCTCTACCAAGGGTGGTAATGCAATTTTCATTCACCCCCTGAAAACCACACACCACCGGGACAATTCCCTCTTTAAGCAAGTCAGCTATGTTTGCTGGATTGATGTTTAAAATACGTGCTTCTGAGTGGTCTTGGTCGGTTTCGATGCGAACTTGCCAACCTTGCAAAGAGCGAGCTGGAATGCCAATGTTTTGCAGCGCGATTGCAAGGAGTCCGCAACTGACGTTCTCGCCGGTTGAGATAATATGGTCATACTCACGTGCACTTGATTTTGAACTGTAACCGATTTCGCGCGCCAAGGTAACTAGTTGGTCAGTAACCCCAGACATTGCGGATGCAACCACTACTACTTGGTTTCCGCGCTCAATTTCTTTCTTAACCAGTCCCGCCACATGTTTGATGCGGTCAACTGAGCCAACCGAAGTGCCGCCAAATTTTTGGACTATAAGTGCCATAGTTATTCTTTTAGTGAAAGACCAACAGCGTGAAAGCCGCAGTCGACATGGATTACTTCGCCAGTTGTGCCTCGACCAAGGTCGGAGAGGAGATATGCCGCGCAGCCACCAACATCTTCAAGCGAAGTGTTGCGGCGAAGTGGGTTAGCTTTTGCGCCAGCATCGAGCATTTTTCTGAAATCAGTGATCCCAGAAGCTGCTAATGTTCTGATTGGTCCCGCGGAAATTGTATTCACGCGGATGCCTTTTTCGCCTAAATCATTGGCTAAATACCTAGTGCTCGCTTCAAGCGCAGCCTTAGCGACGCCCATAACATTGTAATTGGGGATGGCCTTTTCAGCGCCATAATAAGATAGGGTGATAATGCTACCACCATTAGTCATAAGCTTCTCAGCCTTGTTAGCAACGGCAACAAATGAATAACATGAAACATTAAGAGCAAGCTCAAAGTCATGTTGGGTAGTATCGACATACCTGCCTTTAAGGCTGTCTTTGCGCGCAAAAGCAATGGAGTGGATTACTCCATCAATTGTGCCCCACATCGCTTCGATTTCCGCGAAAGCTTTATCTAGCGACTCGGGATGGCAAACATCGCACTCAAGTGTTTTGCTGCCAACTGAAGCGGCTAAAGGTTCGACGCGCTTTTTTAGAATCTCACTTTGATGAGTGAAAAGCAACTCCGCACCCTGTGCGTGGCAAGCTTGAGCTATGCCCCAACCAATGGACATGTCGTTTGCTACGCCCATCACAAGTATTTTTTTACCAGCGAGAAGATTACCTTTTACAAAGGTTTGGGGAGTTTGTTCAATCATTTTTGCTACTCAAATAGTTATTTTATGATTTCCCATGAGCCATCAGGCTGACGGCAAGCGGTACCATAACCTTTTTCAACTTTTCCACCGACGCTAATTGTTTGGGTGTACTCACGACACTGTCTTTCGTTTTTAGTGTATGTTTTAGTTGGGGTGATAGTTCCTGAAGCTCCAGAATCTGGGTTTTTCCATGAAGATGCTGAGCCAACTTTGTTGTACTCAAGTGCGTCTTGATGAGTGCGATTTGCATATGCCACGTCTGCTTGGTCAAGGCTTTTACCAATTGTACTTCCAGCTAAAGCGCCAAGAAGAGTACCAGCGGCAATTCCCACGATATTTCCTTTTCCTTTGCCAACATTCGAACCAATCCACGCACCAGCACCAGCTCCAAGGAGGGTTCCAACGTTTTGTTTATTAACGTTGCCAGCATCGTTAGTTAGGCCATTACCATTGCATCCAGCTAGTACAGCTAGGATTGAAAGACTTGCAGTGGCTTTTATTAAAAACTTTTTCATTTTACCTCTAGGGGGTTAATATTGGGTATTTATACCTTTTTTTTAATTGGTTGGCTAGGCCTTTTTGAAAAGTAGGATAGTATAATTGAAGTATGCCAACCTTTATGATACAAGAGTAGGCAACGCTACACTTATAGAAAGTTTAATTTGCAGATAATCTTAAGACTTTTAAAAACCTTTATAAAACCCAAGTTCTTGGTGTGTTTTGTACTGTATGTTAATAGTGCAGAGGCTTTTCAAGATAAGTTTAATATCGAGCAAGACCAGCCGGTGGACGTTGTTGCCAATTCACTCTATTATGATAAATCCACCAAAACTGCCTTTGCCGTGGGGGATGTGGAAATCTCTCAAAACCACCAAACTATCTACTCTGACGAAGCGGTTTATAATCGCCTGACGAATACTATCTATGTAAAAGGTAATGTTGCGGTAAGGCGCCCTAATGGTGACTTGTATTTTGCTGAAGAAATGAAGTTTGAAAGAAATTCCACTAAAGGGGTGGCTGCTAAGTTTAGTGCGCGTATGGCAAAAAAAAGCTTAATTGCTTCAAATAGTGCCGAGATGATTGATGACAATACGATCGAGCTAGAAGAGATGGTGTTTTCCCCATGTAAAGTTTGTGAAAACAATTTCCGCAAATTATTTCCCATGTGGCAGTTCAGGGCGAGTAAAGCCACTTTGGACAAAAAAGAAGAAACTATTTATTATCATCACGCACGTATGGAAGCGTTTGGTGTGCCGTTCTTTTACACGCCTTACATGACGTCTCCAAGCCCTGGCGCAAAAAGGAAAAGCGGGTTGTTACCTCCAAAGTACATCCTGAATTCTAGCAACCTGGGAAGGTCTTTGACCATACCATATTATCTAAATATTGCCCAAAATATGGATGCTACGATTAAACCTACTTTTACTAAGTTCGCCGGGACGCTAGTGGAAGGAGAGTTCAGGCACATTATAAAACAAGGCTTATACTCAATTAGAGCTGGCGTTGCAAATGCTCCTAAAGTAACTAAGCAAGGCGCATTAGTACCTGGTGGTAAAGCATACCGAGCATACTACGACGTAGAGGGGAAATTCAAGATTAAGAATGCTTGGCACACCGCTGACTTGTCGATTAAGTCACGCAAAATCCATGATCCGACACGGACGTTTTTAAATAAATATAAAATTTCTTCTGACCAAATTCTTAATACTGATGTGTCATATACAGTGTATGTCAATAACCATTACGGGTCTTTACGCGGGTTGCAATTCCAGGATTTGCGCCCAGGAAATAACAACAAGCTTACTCCTATGGCGCTGCCAATTTTTGATTACCAACACAAAATGCCGATTAAAAAAATTGGCGCGATTTTAGTTAGTGAGGTCAATTACACCAACCTTATGAGGGCGCAGGGAGCTTCATATAATAGATTGTCGATCCGTGAATCACTTAAATTTCCATTCATATTACCATATGGTAATTTGTTTACTGCCACAGCTTCAGTGAGAGCTGATGGATACAACGCATCAAGGAAGCCAATTAAAGTAACTGCGCCCGAGTATTTAAAATTAGCCAACAACAACAGTTTTGGTAATGATGGTAGGTTCATGCCTGAAATTAAAACTGAGTGGAGTTTACCACTAATTCAAAAATTTGCACAAAGCACGGTGGTAGTTGAGCCGGTAATAACTGGTATCGTTAGCCCTAATAAAGGTAACCTTAAAAAAATATCCAACGAAGATAGTGAGTTTCCAGAGATTGCAGCGGCTAACTTATTCACGGCTAATAGGTTCGTTGGCTATGATAGACTAGAGAGCGGCACTCGGGCTAATTATGGCGGTAGGATGAACATAAAACATACCTACTTTAAAAATCTATCGCTGCTTGCTGGACAAAATATAAGGGTGCAAAGAGATGATAACTTTCATAGATTGAGTGGGTTGGATGGTAGGAGTTCAGATTACGTTTCTAAAGCTGCTTTTGAGTACGATGAACATATTTCAGCAATTGTAAATACCAGGTATTCTAAAAATGATGTTACCATCATGCGCAACGAGACAATGCTTAATCTGGCCTATAAAACCTGGACGTTTAATTTAGGGCACTACATGCTGGATAAGGCGCTCATTACTAACCAAACGCGCTATAAACAGGAGGTTGTGCTAAGTGCTTCATACAACCTTGTAGATGCGTGGTGGCTAGATGGTGCATTCTCTTCAAGATTGGGCAAAAAAGTGCCGCAAGAGCCAATTAGAAAAACCAGCGATAGTATCGGCCTGCGTTACGTTGGGGATTGCTTATTAATTCAATTCGGAGTACAAAGAGACTTTACAAAGCTGAAAGATTTAAAGCCTGAAACCTCCTATTTAATAACCATAGATGTACCAGTATTCTAGATGAAAAATATACTTATATTCATAATGATCTTCCTAGTCACTCCTGCTTTGGCAAGTGAGGAAAGTATTGTTGCGGTGGTTAATAATCACGCGATAACTAAAACCGATGTGCAAAAGCGTATTGATTTTATTATCAAGTCTTCAGGTTTTGATAAGAGTCAGGCGAATTTAGCCGATTTAAAACATCACGTGATCAGTATGGTAATAGATGAGCTCTTGATTGAAGATGATGCAAAAGCAAATGAAATAAAGCTTGATGACATGGACTTGAAGTTCGCATTTGAATCATTGGCTGAAAAAAATGGAGTACATCCCACTAAATTTGATGAAATGTTAAAAGCACGTGGTGTGGATAAAGGAGTTTTGGAAAAACAAATCGCCAACCAGATTTTGATGAGCAAAATAATTAAGTCAGAAATCCACCCGCGGGTTTTTGTTTCTGACAAAGAAGTGAGCGAAAGTAAAGCTGCGCTAATAAAAGCAATCAACGACCACAAAGAAGAGAAAGTGGTTACTAAAATTAAAATTGCTGAGATTGTTCTTTATCCTGAGAGTAATGAGGCGGTCAAAAGTGAGATGAATTTGGCGCAAAACATAGTAAAACAGGCAAGAGGTGGGAAGAACTTTAGTAACCTAGCTAATGAATTCTCCCAAAGCCCTACTGCGGAAAACGGTGGGGTAATCGGTTGGGTTTATGCCAATCAAATGCGCCACGAACTCCTAGGGCAGCTAATTGGCAAGGATCCGAATTTTGTTACCGACCCAATCTTCCTCGAGGATGGTATTCACATTATTAAATTATTGGATGTTAAATATCATCAACCTGATAAGCCGCCAGTAAGCGAAGTTGATGATGAAACGCTTAAAGATATGTTGTTCAATAAAAAATTGGATTTGCAGATTAAAAACTATATTCGTAAGCTGCGCAAAAATGCCTACATTCGCTTTAATGAGTAGTCATCAAGGTTTGAAATGAAGCTCAGCATCAGAGAAGTAATCAAAAAATATAACCTTGAGCCCAATAAAAAGCTCGGGCAAAACTTTCTGTTTGACCCAAGTATTACTGACCAAATTGTCAGCTTGTGCGGCGATTTATCGCACAGCAATGTTTTGGAGGTAGGGCCAGGGCCGGGGCTTTTGACGCGTTCAATCATTTCTTCAAAGCCGCATAGTTTTATTGCCATTGAAGCTGACGAACGGTGTGTTCTTGCTTTGGCAGAATTAGAAGGAGTTAAAGTTATTCATGGGGATGCATTAAGGTTTGTTGAAAACGATATTGAAGGCAAAGTGACCGTCATTGCCAACTTGCCATATAACATCGGGACGGAGCTAATATTTAAGTGGCTCGAGAATTTGTCAAAATTTGAGTTCTTCGTTTTGATGTTGCAAAAAGAGGTGGTAGAGCGGATCTGCGCCGAGCCTAATACCAAAAAATATGGTAAGCTCTCGGTGATGTTGCAGTCGGTTTGTGAGGTGGAGACGCTCTTTGATATTGACCCCGAGTTCTTCTACCCGCCTCCAAAAGTTATCTCAACTGTGGTACGCATTATTCCCAAAAAAGATACTCAGGTTAACCTAAGGAAGCTCAGTAAATTATGCACACTTGCCTTCAATCAACGGCGTAAAATGATTAAAACTACGCTTTCTTCCCTCAAGCTTCCCGAGAGTGTCGACCAGTCACAACGGGCTGAAAACCTTACGGTGGCTGAGTTTCTCGCGATTATGGCAATTAATTGACGCCAACTATAAGCTCATTGATTGAGCTTGAGAAACAGCCCGGTTAGAGAAATGCAGGTGCTCCTGATAGAATTTGACGTCATTTAGCTTGTTATTTTCCTCGCCTTGGTGATCAACGGTGATCATCATGGCATTAGGCAGGTATTTCATTAGCATACTCTGAACGTTTTTAATTGCAGGACGATCCATGCCGTTAAAGATCTCATCTAATATTAATAGATCAGGGGCTTGCAAAATTGCCGAAATCACCGCTAGTTTCTTTTGTTGGCCGCCGCTAAGGCACGCCTCCCAGTTAGGGTGTTGGACTTCTAAATTTCCAACCACACCGCTCTCACCATCTTTTAGTTCGCTATCAATTTTAATTTCGTTGAGTAGATTGGTAATTCTTTGCAATAACTGACTGTACTCATCGGAGTTTGCAGTTGGTAAGTTTGCAGTTAAACAGATCACTTCAAGTATGGTGCTATGTGGTGGAATATAGCCCTGCTGGCTGAGCATGTACTTTTTAAAAGGTTGCCCAGTTACTCCTGTTGTAGGGTAAACTATTGTCCCACTGGCATTGATGCCATCGGGAATGATACCATGGAGTTTGGATAGGAAGCTTGATTTGCCATTTCCTGAATGGCCAGTAATTAGGTATCTCCTACCTTTCTCAAAAGTTAGGCTAGGAATTTTCACTAGGTTGCGCCCTGCCACACTCAAGGTAAGATTTTGAACTTCAAGGGTAGATTCATTGTGTTGATTAAAGTGTAATGACTGATTTGCTTCGCGATTTTGTTTTTCTTTTGCGATAAAATGGTTAAGTCTTTGCAGCGGGACTCTAATCAATTTAATATCTAAGCTATTGGCTTCGCCCCAGGAGAATAACCTGTTGATATCATTGAAATACATGTACACATTTGCCCTATCGGCAAAGACAATAGATTGTTCGAAAAGCATGTTACCAATTACATAATATTTGAACACCTCGTTTAGGGTGCTATGCAAATTTCGCCAGGCAGAGCTCACAGCCACTAGAAGGCGTTGTTTATCTGAAAAAACTCGTATTTCCGCACGCAATTTTACATCACGTGCATTTGCGAAATCCTCAGCTCCTCTTTGTAGGCTTGGTTTTGCGTTAGCAATGCTATGCGATTCAAATAGTTGGAGCTCAGTATATGGTTTAAAAGCTGCTATCTCATATTCCTTGATTTTGGTGCTCATCAGAGAAGTTACGCCTTGCGTAACTGTGGCGTATAAAAAGGAGTATGCCACCAAATCAGGGATTAATTTATATGGTCCCACGTAATTAGAGTATCTTAATAAGTGCCAAATTGATGAATATGCATGCTGTAAAGTAGTGATGGCGTTGGTTAAGAGTCGACTTCCCGCGAGCGACGTTTCTATCGCATCATTTCGGATATAGCTTATGGTTTGCTTATCCTCATTAGTATGTGAGAAAGCCAGCGTTGTTTGGTTTGCGTCAATTTTAGCGGCCACTGCATCGGTTACCTTTCTATACAGCCTGGTTTTGAATATGTCATTTACAGCGTAGGCAATTAGGCTGACGCCCACATGATAGAAAATAGTTGGCGCGTATGCAGTAATGGAATTTTGAAAGTTAACCCAATAGTCATCAGTAGCATAGCATTGATCTGGACTGCTCCATAGGTTGCTACTATGTAAAGCGCAGCTTGTTATATTGTCGCTCGATAACATATTGTATTTTAAATCTAAATCGGCTTGTTTGGTATTCATTTGCTTGGCAATGTCATAGATTACATTGTTAAATAAATATAAGGCTCCAAACTGCAAGGCGCTGTTAGTCACAAGATATTTCCAGCCAATTAAAGAGCTAAAAGTATAAGCGATATCTTTGGCGATCACTAGTGGTGTCCAGGTGATCATTTCAATGAAACTGGTAGCCGTTTTGTAATGTCTGTGATTCATAATGTTGTTAAAATACATTTAGTTATCTCTGTTTAATCGCGCACAATATCACCTATTTTTGCTGAGGACAATAGAAAAGCTTACTTTTTTTACTTGTGTTGCAGAATAAATACAGGTAAGTCAACTCTCTCTTAAAATGGCGCGGAGGGGGGTGTTCATAATAAGTGACAATGGCATGTAAAAATGTTACAATGCACAGATATGAAGGAAGAAAATAAGTTAAAGAAGAGTGAATCTTTTACCTTGCCTATCTTATCCCAAGATGCCGGGCTGATCCGCTATCTGGAAGAAATTAAGAAATTTCCTATGCTTTCGGAGGAAGAGGAACTGGAGCTTGCCTACCGCTGGTATGAAAAGCAGGATATCGAAGCAGCACAAAAATTAGTAACTTCGCACCTCCGTTTAGTAGCCAAAATTGCTATGCAATTTAGGGGCTATGGGTTGCCGATGATTGATGTGATCTCAGAAGGTAATATTGGTCTTATGACCGCAGTTAAGAAATTTGATCCCAATCGAGGATTTAGACTTTCTACTTATTCGATGTGGTGGGTTAAAGCCATGATTCAGGATTACATCCTCAAGTCTTGGTCAATGGTGCGTATGGGGACATCCGCGGCGCATAAAAAATTATTTTTCAACCTACGGAAAATAAAATCCAAGCTAACAAACGCCAATCAGGGTACTTTACCAGCTAACCATAATGAGTTGATTGCTAAAGAACTTGATGTTTCAGAACATGATGTGGCGGAGATGAACTTACGCATGACTGGTGGCGATGCTTCTTTGAATGCGCGCGCCTATGGAGAGGATGATGATGTTGAGGTGATTGACTTGGTGGCAGAGCCAAGCATTAATCCGGAGAATGAAGTAATTGAGCAATTTGATTATGATTCACGCAAGGCAAAATTTGACCGAGCTATGTTAACTTTAAATGAGCGCGAACAAGATATTATTAAGCTGCGCAAACTTAGTGAGGAACCGGTGACGCTTGAGGATTTGAGTAATAAGTACGGTGTGTCAAGCGAACGAATTAGGCAAATAGAAGAAAAAGCATTGGAAAAATTGCAAAAAGCAGTTACACAAGTAGTACATGAGCTCTAAAGAAATTAACACAATTGATAATGATGAAGTTGAGAAATTCTCGGCAATTGCTGATGAATGGTGGGACGAGGAGGGTAAATTCCGCCCCTTGCACCAAATTAACCCCATACGTATTAAATATATCAAAAGCCAAATAGAGAAGCATTTAGGTGCGAAGTTTTCCGGCTATAAGTTGCTTGATGTGGGTTGCGGTGGCGGTCTAATCTCCGTACCCATGGCCAAAATTGGTTTTACGGTTGATGGCGTAGATGCAAGCGAGAAAAACATCATGGTTGCCCGAGCGCACGCTAAGAAACACCGCATTAAGAATTTAGAATACATGTACACTTCGGTTGAGCACCATGCGGAGAAGAATTTACAAAAGTATGATGTTATCTTAGCGCTTGAAGTGCTGGAGCATGTTGCTGAAATCAATAATTTCATTCATGCGCTTAAGCAAATGCTTAAGCCGGGTGGAGTTTTAATTATCTCAACAATTAACAAGACGATTAAATCTTTGCTACTAGCTAAGATTGCTGCAGAATAC
This sequence comes from Rickettsiales bacterium, assembly GCA_044446225.1. Taxonomy (GTDB): domain Bacteria; phylum Pseudomonadota; class Alphaproteobacteria; order Rickettsiales; family Midichloriaceae; genus JBIOER01. The sequence goes on from JBIOER010000006.1 coordinate 11,950, forward strand.
ATATTGCATTGGGTGCCAGTTGGGACGCACTCGTGGCATAAATTCTTAAGGCCAGCCGACCTTAAACAAAGCTTCCATAACACGGGTTTGGATGTAGTGGGCAAGGCAGGGATGGTTTATAATCCACTTGCGCGTGAGTGGAAAATTGGTAGAAGTATGGATGTTAACTATTTTATGGTTATGCAAAACACACCATGACCACCTTAGCAAAAATCGCAATCAATCAAGTAGTTAAGGCGGCTCAAAAGGCTGGTGAAATTATTTTAGAGTATTATAAGGGTGATATTGAAATCGTCCGAAAAGCAGACAATTCGCCAGTAACAGTCGCCGATAAACACTCTAGTGAGTATATCATTGGCGTGCTGGAGAAACTCCACCCCGAGATTCCGGTTATCTCTGAAGAGAATGATGATAAGCAGAATCTTGCCATCTTGCATAAGCATAAACTATTTTGGTTGATCGATCCCCTCGATGGCACTTGGGTGTTCATCAATAAAAAAGGAACGTTCACAGTTAATATCGCTCTTGTAGAAGATGGAGTGCCAATATTTGGTGTAGTTTACTCGCCTCTTGATAAAGCGACTTATTATAACGATGAAACAGCTGCTTATAAAATACATAATAAAATTACTAAAAAAATCCACCCCAAGGTCCCGGGCATAGAGGGGTATGATTTCTTAGTTTCTAACGTCAATGTAAATCAGAGTACTGCCGATTTTATCGCCAAGTATAAAGTTAATACCATTACTCCTATTCCGAGTTCGATTAAGCTGGTTTTGCTTGCTGAAGGTAGTGGGGATATTTACCCACGTTTTAAGCCAACCTACTCATGGGATACAGCAGCTGGGCACGCAGTGCTTAGAGCTGTGGGTGGGGAAGTTTATGACACGAGCGGGAAACCATTGGTATATAATCGTAAAACTCTGTTGAATCCGTCGTTTATTGCGGTGAGCAATACAAGCTTCTTTAGTTAGAAAGCGGCCAGCGGGGGCGGGGAACGAAATTTAAATTAGATATTTGTCCAAGCCGTAAATGCTCTAGTCCTGCCCAGGCAATCATCGCGCCGTTATCAGTGCATAAAGTAAGCGGTGGGTAAAATAACTCTTTCCCATGTTCCTGACAGAGGTCAGCTAACAATTTTCTGAGGTATTGATTTGCGGCCACGCCACCAGCAATCACCACTTGTTTGGCGGCAAAACCTTTAAGGGCTTTGCCCATTTTGTTTAGAAGTATCAAACCTATTGTGTGTTGTAGACAAGCTGAGACGTCAGATATGTCTTGCTCAGACAATACCCCCAGGCTATCAATTGTGCGTTTCACTGCAGTTTTTAAACCGGAAAAAGAAAAGTTTAAATTATCTTGGTTAAGTAATGGGGTGGGGAACTTGAACCGCTTTGAATCACCTTTTAAAGCGTAAGCTTCGATTTTTGGACCACCGGGATAATCTAGTCCCATGGCTTTTGCCGTTTTATCAAATGCTTCACCGACGGCATCGTCGGTGGTGGAGCCAAGTAATTTATAATCACCCACGCCATTAACTTCCAGAATTTGGCAGTGGCCCCCAGATACTAATAACAATAAGTAAGGAAACTCAAGGCGAGGTTCAGAAAGTCTTGGTGATAAGGCGTGTCCTTCCAAGTGATTAACCGCAATATAGGGCTTGTTTGCAGCGAAAGCCATACCTTTGGCCACCATAGTACCAACGATGACGCCGCCAATTAATCCCGGGCCACCCGTTGCAGCAATTGCACTGAGATCTTGAATTTTTAAATTACTTTCACCTAGTGATTTTTGGACTAGGCTGGGCAGAATTTCCATATGCCCCCTCGCGGCGATCTCAGGAACCACCCCGCCAAATTCTTTATGGATATCAAGCTGAGACAAAATGATGTGCGAGAGGATGTTACGGTTGCTATCAACGATAGCAACTGAGGTTTCATCGCAACTAGTTTCGATGCCAAGGACGATTAAATTGCTCATTTAATGGTCAGCATAGTGACGGCTGCTTCGATAGAGAGTTCATGTTTTTCGTGGGTGCGGCGCATTTTAACTTCAACCTTTTGTTCTTTTGCTCCGCGCGGACCTACCGTAACTTGCCACGGTAAACCAATTAAATCCATTTTCGAGAATTTTGCACCCGCAGAATCATCAGAGTCATCAACCAACACATCCTTACCGGCAGCACGGAGTGAATTATAAAGTTCAGTGGTCAGATTGTCGCAATCGTCTTGGCCAGGTTTGAGGTTGATAATTCCAACATCAAAAGGTGAAACCGAAGCTGGCCAAATAATTCCGCTATCATCGTGATTAGCTTCAATAATAGCGCCAATAAGGCGCGACACACCAATACCATAACAACCCATCTCAGGGTACTTTAACTGGCCGTCTTTATCTTGAACTTTTACGTCCATGCATTTTGAGTATTTATCTCCCAAGTAGAAGATGTGCCCAACCTCAATCCCGCGGCGCTCATTGAGCTTCTCAGGAGCGACATTACAGGTGGTTGGATCATGCTTCTCTTCTTCATTGGCGTAGAATTTTTGCAGTCCCTCCAATGTGATATCCCCAGCTTCAAGATAAGTAATTAAATCTGCTTCGTAGAATACTTTACTTTCTCCGGTCTCTGCGAGTATATGGAACTCATGGCTATAATTGCCACCAATTGCGCCAGTAGGTGCAACCACAGGAACTGCAGTTAATCCCATGCGCTGGAATGATTTTAGGTAAGCGAGTAACATTTCTTTATAAGTTGCTAAGGCCTCCTCTTGGTTCATATTGAATGAATAAGAATCTTTCATGAGGAATTCTCTGCCGCGCATCACACCAAAGCGGGGGCGAATTTCATCACGGAATTTCCACTGTATTTGGTATAAATTCTTTGGTAAGTCTTTGTAAGATTGGACATTGTTACGGAACATATCGCAAATAACTTCTTCGGCAGTGGGGGCGAAAGTTAAGTCAGTTTCGTTACGATCTTTAATTTTAAGCATCTGTTGGCTTAAGTCATCATCTGTGCCGTAGCGGCCAGATTTTCTCCACAAATCAACGGGCTGGATACAGGGCATCAGTATTTCAATTGCGCCAGCGTTGTTCATTTCATCGCGGATGATTTGTTCGATTTTCTTAAGTACCGTCAGTCCCAGCGGTAACCAGGTGTAAATGCCTGAGGTCAGTTGGCGGATCATACCGGCGCGCAGCATCAAACGATGCGACATAATGGTGGCTTCTTTAGGATCTTCCTTCAGAATTGGCAAAAAATAATTGGATAGATACATGTGTCCTCACTAAACTGGTGCCACCACTTTACTGCATCTGCTGCCAAATTCCAAATTGTTTTATTGCATTATGCGGCACACATTGTTGCCAAATGTTCGCTCAACTTTGCCGGCAAGCTCAAGTTCTACAATTAACAAATTAAGAATTGGTAATGGAATGCCAGTATGTGCAGCGAGATCTTCCAGCGCTACTTTACTAAATGACAAGTTGATGTGGAGGATTTTACGGTATTTGCTCAACTCCTGGCTAGAAATTTTGAAGGGGGCGTCAAAGTAATTATCATTTTCTGCGAGATTAGAGCTTTGCCTGTTGTGTAAAAACCTGAGGATGTCATCAGATGAGGTGCAAATCTCAGCACCTTTACGGATCAGGTCGTTAGTGCCTAAACATCTTCCGTCTAATGGGCTGCCTGGAACGGCAAATATTTTTTTATCTTGGAATTTGGCAAAGCGTGCGGTGATTAATGATCCTGAATTCTCGGCAGCTTCAACCACAACTACTGCGCTCGAAAGCCCGGAAATAATCCGATTGCGCTGTGGGAAATGCTTAGCATGCGGCGCGGTACCGATGGGGAGCTCGGCAACAATTATGCCTTCTTCGGCAATTGCGTGATAGAGACTAGTGTTTTCCTTGGGGTAGATGTGATCAATACCACCAGCAATTACAGCGATGGTTCCAGTATCAAGGCTACCATGGTGGGCGTAGGTATCAATCCCGCGAGCCAGTCCAGAAGCAATGATGATCTGAGAGCTTCCCAGTTCGTGGGCAAGCTTCTTAGTAAAGGCACAGCCATTAGTTGAAGCGTTACGTGCGCCAACAATGCATATGATAGAATCGTGGTGAAGCAGCTCAAGGTTGCCTTTAACGGTTATTACTTGCGGGGCATCATCAAGGCGCTTAAGAGAAGGGGGGAAGTCGGGATCGCTCGCGACAATAAGTTGCGCACCGTAGCGAGCAACTTTTTCAACTTCATCTAATACGGATTGCTCGGAGGCAATAACAATTTTGCGTTTTAAGCCACCAGCAGCTGCTAGATCAGCCAAATTTTCGATGGCAATTGAAGCGGTTTTATATATCGATAGAAGATTTTTAAAAGTTTTATTGCCGACGTTTTCGCTTCTAGCCAGCCGCAGATGGTTGATTTGTTCTTCGTCAAGCCTTTTTGGTGAATGGAGCATACTTAATCTGATTGATATTTCGCTAGGTATTGATAGTATGAAATGCCAATAAATAAAATTAAAATCTTTCATGCTTTTTGACTTTTCAGAAGAAGATAAACAAAATAACTCTGAGTACCGCGTACTTGCTAGGAAATATCGTCCACAGCGCTTTGCCGATATGATTGGGCAAGACGTGTTGGTACGCACGATTGTTAATGCGATTAGATCGGGTAGAATCGCCCATGCTTTTGTTTTAACCGGCATTAGGGGGATTGGTAAAACTACCACCGCACGAATTATTGCAAAAGCTTTAAACTGCACCGGGCAGTCACCTGAATCGGTTGAGCCATGTGGCAAGTGTGATAACTGTGTAGCTATTTCCGATGATAGACATCAAGATGTTTTGGAGATGGATGCAGCGAGCCATACCGGTGTGAATGATATTCGCGAAATTATTGATAACGTTAAGTATCGCCCAATCAGCGCTAAGTATAAAATATTCATCATCGATGAAGTGCATATGCTTTCTAACAGTGCATTTAATGCGCTGCTTAAGACGCTTGAGGAGCCACCAGCTCATGTGAAGTTTATTTTTGCAACCACGGAGATTCGTAAAATCCCCATAACTATTCTTTCGCGTTGCCAGCGTTTTGACCTCCGCCGCATTGAGATTGAAGAGTTAGCGAACTTTTATAATAACGTTTGTAAAAAAGAGAATTTTGCCATTGAGGCTAATGCGCTGAAGCTTATAGCTTCAGCAGCGAGTGGGTCGGTGCGGGATGGTCTTTCAATCCTTGATCAAGCAATGTCACTGACCGAAGGTGGTCATATTTCAGAGGCTACAGTCAGAGAAATGCTCGGGCTGGTAGATTCTGAGCGCGTCTTCAAATTGTTCGAGCAAATCGTAAAAGGTGAAGTTGCTGAAGCAACGGCTACAGCCAAAGAGATTTATAATATGGGTGGTGACCCAACAACGCTAGTTCAAGATTTAATGAAAGTGGTCAATCATACCGCGCGCTACCAGCAACTTAGCCAAGACTTTGCCGAGTTAACGGAAGCGGAAATGAATAACGTTAAGGAGTTTGCGGGCAAAATCAGTGTACAGTTCCTGTCACGGTTATGGCAAATGTTGCTTAAAGGTTTGGAAGAATTGAAGATGGCAGTGCAGCCGTTTCCCGCGCTGGAGATGTTAATTATTAGAATTGCCTATGCGAGTACGCTACCCTCCTTGGAAGAGATGATTAAAAACGCACCGCAAAACGACAACAAACAGACTTCTGTAAGCGAAAAAAAAATCGCCAACTAGCTTCGAAGAAATCGTCCAGCTTTTTTATGATAAAGATGAGATGATTCTTTACCACCACCTTAAGGCCGACATCAGTCTGGTTAAGTTCGAAGGTACTACCCTTGAGGTGAATATAGCTGAAAGTGCCCCAAATAACCTCGCAGCGCAATTGATAGCAAAGCTCCAAGAGTTTACTGGCTATAAGTGGTTGGTAATTAACTCTGATGCTAAAGGTAAGGCTACTACCTATGAGCAAGAGAAGAAGAGCGAAACCAACGATTTGTTAAAAATGCGGGATCATCCCATGGTTAGGGATGTGCTAAATACCTTTACAGGTTTGGAAATTCTTGATATCAAGACAATTAACTAAAAGGAGACTGGTTATGAATATGCAACAAGTAATGAAACAAGCACAGATGCTTCAATCAAAGATGGAAGCAATGCAAAAGAAAATGGAAGATGAGACTGTTGAAGGCCAATCCGGCGGAGGAATGGTTAAAGTTATCGTAACATGCAAGGGTGAAGCTAAGTCAATTGAGATTGATCCAAGTATTATTTCGGTTGAAGAAAAAGAACTGATGCAAGATCTCATAATTGCGGCGTTTAATAACGCTAAAGACACTGCTGATACCAAGATGAACAGTGAAATGCAAAAGATGAGTTCATCGATGGGATTGCCAGCTGGATTCAAGTTGCCATTTTAGGTAACACTTGAAAAGATTTTTTAAATCTCAGTTGTTCTATAAATTGGCTTCTTACTTGGTAAGAATCTACGTTTATATTGTCCTGAAAACTTGCCAATTTACTATTGAATTTGATAAGGAGGCCGAAGAGATTGTTAAATCAAGGCGTCTTTGTTTAATGTCTTATTGGCATGGAAGAATTATATTCTTCCCATCTTTTTACACTAAATATGGCAAATTTGGCGCAATTGTTTCGGCGCACGGTGATGGGCAAATAGTGGCGGATGTGATTGAAAGTTATGGTCACCAGACCGCGCGTGGATCATCGCGAAAGAATAACGTTTCAGCGATGCGCGACACCATACGGTTGTTGAGGCAAAATGTCTCGATTCACTTAACTCCAGATGGTCCCAAAGGTCCGCGGTTTAAAATAAAGGGCGGGGTGATGGAGCTAGCAAAGAAATTTGATATTGCAGTTATCCCGAGTTGTTTTTCCATTACCCGTGGCAAGATGCTAAATACGTGGGATAGGTTTTTACTTCCTATGCCATTTGCGAAAGTACTTATAAATATTGGTAAACCGGTTTACGCAACTGGTGTAAAAGATAACGAGAAGTTACAAAAAATTATGATTGACCAAATGGTGAAGCTAGATGAAAAAATGGGTCTTAAGGTTGATTATGATCTATAGATTATATTATTTCATCACCTCTTTGCTAGCGCCGCTGATAGCCTTTCATTTGGAAAATCGGGTTAAGATCGGTAAAGAAGACCCCATACGTTATAAAGAGAAATTAGGGCTTAACTTAGCTGCTCGCCCGCAAGGAAAACTAATCTGGTTTCATGCGGCTAGCGTGGGTGAGTTGAACTCAGTAATGCCTTTAATTCATTTGCTTAACAAGGAATTTCCCCAGCTTAATTTTTTAGTTACAACTGGTACGCTCAATTCAGCTCTGATTTTCCAAAAAGCAAAGTTGCCCAATACGCTCCATCAATTTTTTCCAGTGGATATCCCGTCGGCAGTTGCGGGGTTTCTTAAGAATTTCAAGCCCGATATGGCAATTTTTGTCGATTCAGAACTATGGCCTAATACTATCACGATGACTGCCAAAAAATGCCCCATGCTGTTGGTGAATTTTAGGATGTCTGATAATTCGTTTAGATGGTGGAGACGTCTGGCGCCAATTGCTAAAGAAATGCTAGCGAAATTTAAATTTATTATGTCTTGCAGCCAGGACGACCATGCAAAGCTTGAATACTTCCTGGGTAAAAAGGCCAAAAACATTGAGTTCACTGGTAATATTAAATGGTCGGCGCCTAAATTTGTCTACGATAAAGAAGAGTATGCAAGATTCCAAAAATCAATTGGCAAGCGCCCGTTTTGGGTGGCTGCTAGCACTCACCCAGGAGAGTTTGAGGTGTTTATCCGTGCTCATCAAGCATTAGCTAAAAAACACAAAAATTTACTCACTATTGTTTTGCCAAGACATACAGAGCGCGGGGCAGATATTCAAGCGATCTGCGATAAAGCTGGGTTGTCGTCCGCGCGCAGATCACTAAAGGGAAAAATCACTAAATCTACGGATGTGTATATCTCCGACGTAATGGGTGAGTTAGGGTTGTGTTATGCGCTTGCCGATATTGTATTTGTGGGTGGCTCGCTTATTCCGCACGGCGGGCAAAACATTTTAGAGCCAGCACGCATGGGGTGCGCAATTATTTCTGGAACCCACACTTTTAATTTTAAAGAGATTATCGCCAAGCTGGTTGCAGGCGGTGCAATTGAAATTGTGCAGAACGAAAAAGAGTTTATTGCTACGTTAGATGAATTGTTATCAAATAAAACAAAGTGCAGCAAGTTGCAAAAAGCGGCTTTAGCTGTGACAGAAGAAACAAAAAATATCTTGGAAAATGTCACAAAGACAATGGTTGGATTTATCAAGAAGCTTAAATAAATGCTTCGCAGATTTTTTGAAACAACGGGGGGTATTTAACTATCTTTTGCTTCCGCTTTCTGGGATATATTCTTTGGTTTGTTACATCCGATATTTTCTAAGCTCTCCCCAAAAAGTAAATGCCAAAGTTATTTGTGTAGGTAATGTAGTAATTGGTGGGTCAGGTAAAACTCCACTATGTATCGCGCTGGCAAAAGAACATAAAAAAGTTGCTTTTATTTCTCGTGGTTATAAAGGCGCACTGAGTAATCCCGTTAAGCCTTTGAAAGTTGATCAAACTAAGCACTCTTATTTAGAAGTAGGTGATGAGCCGTTACTGCTAGCTGAAGTTGCTCCGACGTATATCTGTCCCAATCGGTATTTGGCGGCGCAACTTGCGATTAAAGATGGTGCGAAAGTCATCATCATGGATGATGGCTTACAGAATTATTCGCTCTATAAAGATGAGGTTTATATCATCGATAATCAAAATACCAACGGTATGGTATTGCCTGCGGGTAACTTACGTGAACCTATGAATCTAGCGCTGCGAAAAGGTAAGCTGATTACTGCGCGAACTAAAGTGCAACAGCCGAGTAAATTTAAGGGTAAATCATGCATCGCTGTTTGCTCAATCGCCCACCCCGAGCGGTTTTTTACCGCGCTTAAATCAACCGGCGCCAAGTTAGTTGGGCAACACGCGTTTCCTGATCATCATCGGTATATGGGTGATGAGTTAAAGAGCTTGATTGCCAAAGCTAAAGGGCAGCACTGCCAGCTGGTTACCACATCTAAAGATTATGTGAAGTTGGGTAAATTCAAGAAGGAGTTCCTCGTGCTTGAGATTGTAGTGGAGTTCAAGTCGTAGAGAAAATAGGCATTTATTTTTTCTTTAAAGTCGCATACGGATTATCAACCTTTTTCAGTCTGACGCGGATTGGCGTGCCATACAGCTTGAAGTCATCACGGAGCTGATTACTTAAGTACTGAATATACGAATCAGGAAAATCCTTAGTAATATTGACAAACGCGGTAAAGGTTGGTGGGCGTATCCCAGTTTGCGTGACGTATTTAACCCTAAACCTACGACCGTTGGAGGCAATTGGTGGTAGATGCGCGCCAGTGGTATACTCTGACCATTTATTCAATTTACCGGTCGAGATCTCGGTTTCCCAAGCCACGCGCGCTTTGGCAATTGCACGGAAGATTTTTTCCGAGCCACGGTGCTCTTTAATTGCCGAGAGATACACAACCGGCAGATCTTTAATTGCGTTCAGATTCTTACTAATAAGATAGTTCAACTCATCTTTGTAGGCATTAAGGTTTTCAATCTTGTCGATTTTATTTACGACCAATACTACCGCACGTCCTTCGTTAATAATTACGTGGGCAATGGTTAAATCTTGTTTTTCAAGAGGTTGGGTGGCGTCAATTACCAGCGCTACCGCGTGGGCACGGCGTATGGCATTTATACTTTCAAATGTGGAAAGGCTTTCAATTATTTCTTGTACCTTGGCTTTTTTACGCATACCAGCGGTATCGATGAGTTCAATTTCCTCGCCATCATGCTCAATAATGTGACTGATTGCATCACGAGTTGTACCGCTAATTTCAGAGGTTATCACCCTTTCAAAGCCAAGAATGTTATTAAATATCGTTGATTTTCCAACGTTTGGGCGACCAACAATGGCAACTTTGAAATATTGAGATTCCTCTTCATCACCTAAAGAGATATTAACGTCTTTAGTTAGTTCAACCATCTTAAGGCGAAGATCGTCAAGCCCGATATTATGTTCTGCAGATATCGCTAGTGGTTCGCCAAAACCTAATTTGAAGAGGTCGGTAAAGTCCAAATTCGTCCGGCTTTCTGACTTGTTGGCGACCAGGATAACTTTTTTACCAAGCTTGTGAATTTTACGAGCGAAGTCTTTATCGTCATGGTCAATTCCTTGGCGGGCGTCGATGGTGAAGATAATTAAATCCGCCTGTTTTGCAGCGTTAAGCGACGACTTGACCATGTTTTGGGAAAGTTCGGCTTTGGATTTTTCAAGACCGGCAGTGTCGATAAATTCAAAAGGCTTGTCCTCTAAGGTTACCATGTAACTTTTGGCATCGCGAGTAACCCCAGGTTTATCGTGGGTAATTGCCAAGCGGCGTCCACAAAGTTTATTGAAAATGGTGGATTTTCCAACGTTAGGTTTGCCTAAAATCGCTATTTTAATGGTCATATTTTTTATTATTGCATTGAGGGTTGGCCTGCGCTTAGGTCGTAACTCCGAATTTTTTGGATTTCCAGTGCTTCAGAAGTGCCCTTTAAAATTGCGGCAATTCTACCGATGTTTTTTAAAGCGATCTTGCTAACGCCATGTTTTAAAAGGCGTTTGCCGTGAAGGTTCATGCAGTATTTACATTTGTTTAGTATAGATATTGCGGTGATAAACATCTCAAAGTCAGTCTTGTTAATTCCGTGTTCGGTGAGCTTGGTCATGGCTAAATCAGAGGGCATGGAGTGGATGTCGGCATCATCAAACTCGTTAGCAAAGTTATAATAGGTGTTGTTCATCGCCATAAGTATGGCAGCAATTCGCGTTGCTTCAGAATAGTTATCTTCAATATAAAGTTGGGCAACACGCTTGAAATTATGAAGTAGATAATCGTTCTTTAAACTATAGCAGCAGGCAAGGGCAATACCATATACCTGAGCGTCTGAAAGCCCTTCAACTTGCTTAGTAAAGAGCTCTTCAAAGTTCTTTTTTATGTCGTGGGCATAGTCCGGTATTTTGGCAATAATTGCAGGGAGGCTCATGTCTTTTAAAAATATTCAAATATCGTTATACATTAAAATTCAAAGTTTTTCTAGTATATTTATGGACTTATGGGTAGATTATAGATATAATGCTGTCGGTAAATTCGAGGTTGTTATGCTTAAGTCAAGAAGTGCGAAGTATTTAGTTGGTATTGGTTGGTTTGTTTTAAGTTTGGTTGTATCTAACTTAAATGATGTAACTGCCAAGTACTTGGGTAGTGACATTCATCCTGCGCAGGTTGCCTTTCTAAGGTTCTTATTTGGAACACTATCACTTCTACCGTTTATGTTTTACTACGGAAAAACAGCGTTCAAAACGTCCCGTCCACTAGTCCATGTGGCAAGAGGAACGCTCCTTTTCTTTGGAATCACTATCTGGATATTGGGCTTGGGTTACATCCAAATCACCGCTGCTACTATCCTTACTTTTACAATCCCGTTATTCATTTTGGTTCTGGCGCCAATATTTTTAAACGAAAAAGTGCCTACTCGTTTATGGGGGGCAACCTTGATTGGTTTTGCTGGAGTATTGGTTATCTTAAACCCTCTACACACCTCATTTAACGCGATATCCATGATAATGCTGCTTTCGGCTGTAATGTTCGCCTCGCTGGATATTATTAACAAAAAATTTGTGATTCAAGAATCGATGCTGAGCATGTTGTTTTACTCCGCGGTTGTTACCACAATATTAGGTTTTTATCCTGCCTATTTATTCTGGCAACCGATTACTCATAGCCAACTTTATTTGTTATGCGCATTGGGTGCGGGAAGTAACTTGATTTTATTCTTCCTACTAAAAGCGTTTTCGTTAGTGAATGCCTCTGATGTCGCTCCTTATAGATATTTGGAATTGGTAATCTCGGCGTTTTTTGGTTTCATTATTTTTGCAGAAATCCCCACTCTGGAAACGGCAATTGGGGCGTGCATCATTATTCCAACAACGTTATATATCGCCTATCAGAAGGTGGAGCAGCTTCCTGAGAAAGAAGTGATGGTGGCTAATACGTAAGCTGCAATTTTTTATTTGTAATTAAAATATACAGCTATTATGCTTCAACATAAGCAATGTATGTAAGCACGTGTTCAAAAAGAAGAAAGCCCAGGTAGGCTTCAGTTTTGTTGAGGTTACCCTCATTCTTATAATATTTACGTCGTTGGTTACGACGCTGATAGCTCTTGCGCCTGTGCAAACTAGGCAGGCTTATGAACTATCTACTGAGAAGAAAATTAAATATATCGAGAAAGCAGTTTGGGCGTTTTATAATGCTAAAGGTTATCTGCCCTGCCCAGCACCTGAAAATACACTTCTAAACACAGCTGGTTTAGGTGTTTCGACAGATTGCTCATTAACCACTGCGCCATCCGGCACTACCGATACGGGTAGTGGGAATGATAGAATCCGCATCGGGATGATTCCTACGCGCTCGTTAGATCTTCCCGACTCTTATGCATTTGATGCCTGGAACAACCGCATTGCTTATTCAGTTGTGGCAGGACTTGCGCAAACTAATGCGCTTTATAATAGTTATACAACTGTCACATCTACATCTGAACCAATTATCGTTAACGATGAAAACGGTAATCCTAGATACGTTGCTAATAATTCGGTTAATAGCCCAAATATCATCGCCTATATCATTATGTCTTATGGCAGAATGGGGGCGGGGGCTACTAATTACACTGGTACGGGTATCAATTTAGCCTGCGGAACTTCATTAGAATCAGCTAATTGTAATGGTGGGAATGTATTTGTAGATGCGCCACATAATTACACTGCTGGAGCGACTTATTACGATGATTATGTCGTATGGAGAACGCTTTCCTCATTTGATTCTGAAGTCAATTATTTAGGTCTTTCAAACAGTCCAATTGTTGATATCGCAATTATTACCGACCGGTTTAACCCTATGAATGAAAACGAGCCGTGGGCAGCTGCAGGATTAAATTCCCTGCCACTAAGAACGATTAGCGGGAATACAGCTATTTCAGGACTCACTTTAAATAAATCTGCTGGGACTACTTCGGTAGGTAGTAATGGCGGAACTTCTTATGATTCGCAAACACTATTTCCTACTAGTGATACCGACGGAGTGTTGGATTGTTTAATCTCAGGTGGGTGTTCTGGCTCATATGACCAATCTTCATTCACCTTGCCGGTAGGAACATACAATATTAATGCAATGGGAACTTACGGATATGATTTTTATTATCCTGGCGTTAATACCGTGACTAATACAGCTGGTACAGGCTCATTTGCTATAACTTCTGGTGGGGCAACCATCTGGGGCTTCCCTGCAGATTCGGTGATGAATTCTGGTGGGCTTGCGTTATCACAAACCCACGTTCCAGTTAATAGTTATTGGAGCATCGGTGCGCCGACATCTTTTGGACTTAGGGGGTATTCATCAGCTAATTCTCGTATGGGGTGGGCAGGTCAATACTATGGATATGTCGCGCTACAAGGCTGGCCAACCTCAGATCACGATATAGTTCCCCAAACTTATTATGTAGAGATATGGAAGCATTAAAAAAATCACAAAAAAAGGGCTTCACGCTGATAGAAGCAGCAGTTGCATTGGTTATCTTGGGAATAATTGCTGGGATTGCGATAGTATTATTCCCGCAAACTAATAGCGTGCAGCAAGACATTGCTAATGATAAAAAACTAGATAAAATCCAAAATGCCATCCTAGCATTTTATAACGCCAATGGCTACCTACCATGCCCTGCGCCAAGAGCACAGGCAATTGATACAGCTAGTTATGGTGTTGCGGCAACCTGTTCTGCTGTTTCAATCCCTAATACCGTCGTTACCGATTCAGGGGTGGGGGTTAATAGTGTGGTGATTGGGGTGATACCAGCCAAAACACTTGGCTTAAGAGATGAAGATCTACTAGATTCTTATGGTAACCAAATTAACTATTCAGTTCTCAAAAGCCTGGCGCAAACCCAAAGTATGTTTAATAACTACATCAACAGTTCACCTAACTTAATTGTACAGGACACTAACAACAATCAAATGAATCTTAGTGGCAACCTCATTGCCTTCGTGATTACCTCTTTTGGCAACAACGGGCTGGGTGCATATAATGCAGCAGGGGGAGTGGTATCAGCGTGCGCTGGAGTTAGTAAGGATGTTGAGAATTGCAATGATGATAAAATCTATCGCGATCAAGTTAAAAATTTTGAATCCGGTGCAAATTACTTTGATGACGGCTTAAGGTGGATGACTATTAATCAGCTCACCACATTTGGTAATGGTAATAATCTCAGCTCGAGTGCATTGAATTTTCAATATGCCTATCTATCGGTGAAAGAACCATCTCTATCTACTATAACCGGTGCAATTATTAATTCGGCATTTACTAATGGTCATGGTCAGTGGATCGCCAAATTAGCACCAACAAACATTAACTATAATAGTATTGATGAACTAACGGTTAATACAGCTATCGGATTGGTGACGATCCCGCCAGGAACTTACTACGTCAAAGCCAGTGCTTTCCAAAACTTTACTCATTACGGGCAACTGCGGTTGATTACCAGTGGTGGTACAGTTATATCAACGGGGATACCGCAGTCATCATATACTCCAAATATGTCTTTAAATGGTGGTGCGTCGGAACAAGTGTGGTCATATTCTAGACGTAGTTATCTTGCAGATATCATTACCGTAACATTACCAACAAGTTTTTATATGCAGCAGTATATTAATTCTAGTGGAAGTATCGCTTTGGTGATAACTGCTACAACTGCTTATTCCAATTTAACTGAAGCTACACCGCTGCATATAGACACGTTAGAAATTTTAAAAATAATGTAACCTATGATCATGAATTCAAGAAAAAAAATTTACCGCGGCTTCTCACTGGTGGAAATGGCAATTGTTATTTCCGTTATGGCCGTAATGATGACGACATTCTTTGCCATTGCTACTGAGCTCAACATTAACATTACTCAAAAGAACAATGAATCTCAGATGGATGCCATTGAGGAAGCTATAAACAAATACTACCTAACCAATGGTTACTTACCATGTCCTGCGGCAAGAAATGCCGCGATTAATAATGCAGCATTTGGTGAAAGCACTGATTGTACAGCATCCGCAGTTGCTGGAGAAACAGTAGAGGTCGGTTCCGGGGCTAACATCATTAGAATAGGGGTTATACCTTCGCGTGCTTTAGGGTTGGCGGATTCTAATGCGCTCGATGCCTATGGTAATAAAATTGGCTACGTAATAATTAAAAATCTTGGAGTAAGTGCGGCGGATTTTAGTTCAAGTACTGCTAGTTCAACAGCTATTTCTATCGTCGATCGTGCAGCGAACTCTATTACCAGCAACTTAGTGGGTACTGATTTTATATCTTATATTGTTATGAGTTTCGGCATCAATGGTCACGGCGCTTATAACAATCAGGGTGTGCAAAACGTTGCGTGTGGAAGTAATATTGATGCAGAAAACTGCAATGATGATAACGTCTTCCTCGAAACGCTTTTAGATCCTATCAACGATGATGATTCTTTGAGATGGCAGACTTATAATCAGCTGCAATATAATCGGAATTTTGAGTTCAACTCATTTACCAGAACCAGCCCATCCCCACGCCGTTTATTTGATAAATACGCGATGATTACTTATGAATTTGGCTCAAATTTACCATCAGGCGTAGCATCTGCAACCCAAACTTACGCGTCTGCTAATTCTTGGGTTAGTAGAGGGTGGAACGTGGTTAGGAGTAACACCATTACCAGCTTAACGCTCGGTAGTAACGTTAATCCAGCACCAGGGTATTATGCTGGTGCTCCTACCCAAATTACATTAGGTGCTGGTACGTATTGGATAAAAGCATCTGCGGCGGCAATTCAAAATGGTTATAATAAACTTAGGTTGAATGCTGGTGGCACAATACTGGAATACGGGGCAATTGATTCTTCTACGCCGTGCAATCTTAATTCTACCGCTTCAAGCGTCTATAGCGCCTTCCCGTTTCTTATTACGGTTGTTACTTTTAGTTCACCAACAACCATAACATTAGACCAGGTATTCTCAACTACCACCTGTGCTACAGTCAACTATTTAGGGCAGGATACTACTAGTGGTGGCGGCACCCATAGCGTAATTGAGATTTGGCAGCTCTAAGGGGAACTAGACTTGGATTTGGTATGGACGTAAGTAGATCTTGCGCGAAGATGACATTTTCCCTGGTTGAGAACGGGAGTAATAAATACGTCTGTCATGTACGTTTACCATTTGTTAAAGTACATGACAAAATTCGCTCACAAGAGGGGGAATGAAATTTAAAGTTTGTC
>JBIOER010000007.1:0-26213 GCA_044446225.1 Rickettsiales bacterium
ATGCTGTTCTGGCGATTCTTTATAGCGGTAGTGCTACTAGGGGTAATAATTGGCGCTACGTTTAATAGTATTGCCAAGCCTAATGCCCGGGATGTAATTAAAGTTTTTTTATTTGGTGCTGCATTTTATAGTCTTTCCTCAATCGCCTATTTTATCTCAAGCGAATATATCGGTAGCGGGCTAGCTATGGTCATTTGCTACAGCGCTTACCCAGCGATGATTATATTTCTCAACTGGTTATTATTTAGAAATAAGGCGCCCAAGGCATATTACTTAGTTTTAGTTTGCATATGCGCTGGCATCACACTACTTGCAAATCCTGGTCAATTCAAAGTGGATGTTTACGGTAGTTTCATGGGAATTATTTCAGCCTTGTTCTATGCGTTTTACATTGTCTTTAGTAAGAAAAATGAGTTACCACCTTTACTTTCATCGTTTGTTGTATCTTTGGGTTGTATGGTTACCTGCTTTATTTTTGCGCTTGTTGAAGGAACGTTATTAGTTCCCACTTCAACTGAGGTATGGCTGCATTTACTCGGCGTTGGGGTAATATGCACTGCACTACCAATTCTACTTTTACTCCAAGCATTAAAACATATCAATTCAGATACCGCCTCGTTACTCGCCGTTTTAGAACCAGTATTTGTGGTGATTTTTGGCATTCTATTACTAGGTGAGACATTAACCTTACTTCAGATATTAGGTTCGGTAATTTTAATTGCCGGTGGGATTATTACCATCACCACTAAAAAAGTCGATGCCTCACTCATCAAACCAATTGTGAAAATCACCAGCTCTAATCTTATTAAATAATTACTTATGTTTGGCTTGGTAGTCTGCATCAATTGATTCAGGTAATGGAAGGGGTTTCTCAAACTTGTTTACCAGCGGTAAGCAGATCAAGAAATGCGCGAAGTACCAAGTAGTAGCAATTCGCCCAACAGTTAAGTACGGCTCCTCAGGAGGATTTCCACCAATATAGCCAAGAACAAGGAAGTTAATAAAGAACAATACCATTAACGGTTTAAATAACGGGCGATAGCGACCACTTCTTACTGGCGATTTATCCAACCAAGGCAGCGCAAAGAGGATCATTATCGCACCAAACATAGCGCATACACCTGCTAATTTATCTGGGATGGAACGCAAGATAGCATAGAACGGCAGGAAATACCATTCAGGTACGATGTGCGCTGGAGTTACCAAAGGATTGGCAGGAATGTAGTTATCCGCATGGCCTAAAGTATTGGGATAATAGAATACAAATAGCGCGTAGATTAAGAAGAATATCCCCATCCCAAAAAAGTCTTTTACAGTGTAATAGGGATGAAAATTAATGGTATCTTTTTTGGACTTAACATCCACACCGGTTGGATTGTTTGATCCGTGCACGTGTAACGCAACTACGTGAATAATCACCAGCGCTAAGATAATAAATGGTAATAAAAAATGTAGCGCATAGAAGCGATTTAAAGTTGGATTATCGACCGAATAACCACCCCATAGCCATACCACAACATCTTCTCCAACCACAGGGATTGCCGAGAACAAGCTGGTAATTACTTTAGCACCCCAGAAGCTCATTTGCCCCCAAGGAAGTACGTAACCCATAAAGGCAGTGGCCATCATCGCTATGTAAATAATAATACCGAAAAACCACAGTAATTCGCGCGGATACTTATATGATCCATAGTAAAGCCCACGCCCAATATGCAAATAAGTTACAATAAAAAACATCGATGCCCCAACAGCATGCATATAACGAATTAACCAACCGTAGTTAACGTCGCGCATAATTCTTTCAACGCTATCAAATGCCATCAAAGAATTTGGCGTGTATTGCATGGCCAAAAATAATCCCGTCAATATTTGCAACATCAAAGCGATGCCCGCCAGTGAACCGAAATTCCATGCATAAGATAAATTCTTAGGCGCCTGATACTCTGCAAAATGTTTTACAAACGAGAAGATCGGGAGGCGATATTCAATCCAATCAACAACTGATTGGGAAGCTGTTTTTTTTTCTAACATATGATTAACCGATTTTAATTTTTGTGTCACTTAGGAACGCGTACTGAGGGATAGGCAAATTAAGCGGTGCTGGACCCCTACGAATCCTTCCCGAAGAGTCATACTGTGATCCGTGGCATGGGCACAACCAACCTTCAAAATCACCTTTGTTACTTTGCGGCACGCAACCCAAATGGGTGCAAACGGCAATGCAAACTAACCATTGTTCCTTACCCTTATGCACGCGGTCGGCATCGCTTTGCGGATCTTTTAAATCTGCTAGCTTAACGTCCTGCGCATCCTTAATTTCTTTCGCCGTGCGATGCTTAATAAACACAGGATTGCCACGCCACATAATAGTGATCGTCTCGCCTTCTTTAATTTTAGAGAGGTCTACTTCCGTTGAACCAACCGCTAACACATCAGCAGATGGTGCAAGCGAACTAACAAAGGGTACCAATCCCGCCACCCCACCAGCGCATGCTACGCCGATTGCAGTATCAACGATAAAATCCCTACGAGTTTTCCCATTTTCAAGTTTGTCTTCTGGTTCAGTCATATACTATTATTATTTAAATCTTCTTGAGTATATTAAAACTAGCTAAAAATGCAATCGGGTAGTGCGTCAGCAATTGCTGTATCATTTGCACCACCGTATACCAAAGCTTGTTTAGTGTAGTAACACATATACTTTTCTACCACCGCTTGCTGCTGTTGGCCGGGCGTAACTCCTGTACAGTTAAAGAGAGTCACCAACGGGTCGGGATTTTTTATACAGGTAGTTAGAGGTGCTTGATTTTCATTAAAATAAGTCCCTAAAATTGATTGTTCATTAGACGTAAATGACGCATCTATTACTTTGACGAACCCGACGTAATTTTCAGCGCTTTGCGTTATCGCATCATTTTTCGATACATCTCTAGTTTTAGCAACCATAGCTTGGAATACTTCTAAGTTCCTGTTCATGTAAATACCTTTTAATGTTATGCTTTTTCAGGGATGACAAAAGTGTGAATTCAACACTTTTTGCAACACTCCCAGCACCTAAAAATTTACAGCATTTCTATTTGACTTGTAAATAACTGATTTTCTCTATTTCGCCCTACCAATCATCGTAATGATTTCAAACGTGGCGTTTACTTTGCCATAATTTTTTTCCGCTAACTTTAGATATTCTTTGCTCAGATATCGCCTGTCACGGCTAACTAAAAAATTTCCTTGCCCCATATTTTTAAGCTCTCTAAGTAAAGCAAGTAGAGATGGATATTCAACCGTAATTTTTTCACAAAAGGATAGTGGATCTTTAAAGCCCACTTTCTGGAGCAGCCTTCCCGCATCCTTAACATCAATCATGGGAATAACTCTTTGCGCCGCTCCGCCAAAAAACTGTAGGTCAGTTTCTAGCAAAACCTTGCGTAGTTCAATTAGTGTATTGCCGCCCAAAAATGTCGCAATAAATTTACCACCAAGATTTAAGTGTGATTTGTAATCCGCCAAGGTTTTTTCAACATTATTAACAAAGTGGAGCGACAAGTTTGAGGCGATACAATCATAGTTACTAAGCTTGGGTGGAACACTCTCTTCATCATAATCATTGATATTCATGGCAACTGTTGCTCCAGGAAAATGGCCATAGAATAAAATATTTTCATCCATAGCGATATTTTCCAAAGCAATTTCTGCGGCAAGTTGGTATAAGAAATCAACCTCAGGAGTAATTCGCTTGAAATTACGTTTGTAGAGGCTGCGATTGAAAATGTTAATTGTCATGGGACGATTATAATACATGTTACGTAAAAGTATAAATAATTTACTCAGCATGATTTACCCTCCCCTTTGTTTTGGGTGTAGGGTAGCAGTTGATGCCAACAACACCTTATGCAATAAATGCTGGGGCAAGCTCTCAATTATTGCCAACCCCATGTGTAAGCATTGTGGGATTCCATTCCCAGTTGAGATGGAAGGCCTTTGCCAATATTGCCGCGAGCGCAAACCCAAGTATAAGGCTGCACGCGCTGCGCTGCGCTATGATGACTTTTGCGAAGATCTTATCCATAAATATAAATACTACGATAAAACCGAGCTAGTGCCCATATTTGCTAATTTCATTAGCAAAGCCGGCGAAGAGATAATCCCTATCTGTGAAGTGATAATTCCCGTACCCATGGATAGCAAGAAATTAAGGCAACGCAAGTATAACCAAGCGGCGTTACTGGCAAAAAAACTTGCCGATATTTATGGTAAAAAATATATCCCTGATTACTTACTTAAAACTAAATCCATTCCCTCGCAGAGCGGTTTAACTCGCGAAAACCGTTTTAAAAATGTTAAAGGTATCTTCGCCTTTAACCTTAAATATCGCCGCGAAATTTATGATCGCGTTTTGCTAATTGATGACGTCTACACAACTGGAGCGACTGTAATTGAGTGTACCAAACAACTTAAAAAACATGGGGTAAGCGAGGTATTTATTTTGACAATCGCCAAATCATTTTAGGAATTACCAGCCATGATGTCTATGCCCATAACCAAACGGTTCAACAATTCTCGCTTCAGGTACGACAATCTCGTTACCGCAAGTGGTATGACAATACTGCTGCGGATAATCCTCGCAATTTTTAATACATGAATAATCGGAACATGATCCCGTACGGTAACCATTACTGCGCATAGCTTCACAATCAAGTTTATCATCTCGACATTGATCCATACAGGTCTCGACTTGAGTGTTACATGAAGTTACACAATTTTCTTCATAGGGCTCAGCAACTATAATACCGCCCCGGTACGCGTGCGCAGGTTCGAAACCGCTGGCAAAAAAAATAGCAAAAATTATCAGAGTTAGTCTGAGCATATTATACCTTAATAGTTCAGAAAAGATTAAACTATGCTTCTGCGTTTTCAGCAAGTACTAGTTGCAAAATGCCGAGCACACTTTATGAGTAATTACTTCACCACCGCACGTAGTATGGCACGAATAGCGTGATGACTCGCAATCCTCCATACACGAATGGCTTGAGCATGATCTTTTGTAGCTGTTGCCATATAAACTAGGATATTTGCTATTGAAACTAAGGATACTGTGCGTGATGCATGCCATTTCATTCATCGTCTGGCAACTTGAAGCCCGTAACCGGCATTGGTTTTTACACTGATTTAACTCAGAAATACAGCGCGCTGCACAGTTGCGCCCCTCGTTGGAGTCGGGAGCCACGAATTCGTTCTTATAGTCATACATCGGCGCACATCCAGCTAGAGTAAGTGCAATTAAAATTGCCGCGATTTTTTTGAACATAAAACTTCATCCTATGAATTACCCAGGCATAATAGGCAAAAACATGCAAATTGTCAAGCCAACCGGCTTTTTTACAAACACTTAGGCGATTTTAACCATCATATGTTTTTTTTGTCCGGAAGAGAGTTTCAATTCACCATTTATAAAATCACTCAAGGTAACCACATGCTTTTCATCCGGAATTTGGACATTGTTAACCCGCGCACCCTTGCCCTGAATAAGACGTCTGGCAGCACCGTTTGACTCACACATCTTAGAATCAGCAAACAGTTTAAATGCGGGTATACCATCGCCAAGTTCAGCACGGCTTAACTCAAACACCGGCAAATCACCCCCCGCACCGCCTTCAGCAAATACTTTGCGGGCAGTTGCTTCGGCATGCTGTGCCGCTTCAAGGCCATGGCACATGGTAGTTGCTTCATTAGCAAGCACCACCTTTGCTTCATTTATTCCCTGACCACCCACCGCAACCAAGCGCTTAATTTCAGCGATCGGCAATTCCGTAAATAGGGTTAAAAACCGCTCAACGTCTGCATCATCGGTATTACGCCAGAATTGCCAATAATCGTATGGCGCTAGCAAATCTGCATCAAGCCAAATTGCCCCTGCAGCACTTTTGCCCATTTTCGCACCCGATTTGGTAGTAATTAGATGCGAGGTTAAACCAAACAACTCTTCGCTGCCAACGCGCCTGCCTAAATCAACACCCGAGACGATGTTACCCCATTGATCCGAACCACCCATTTGCAAACGACAACCAAACCGCCGGTTTAGTTCTACAAAATCGTATGCTTGCAAAAGCATATAATTAAATTCTAAAAAAGTTAGCGGTTGTTCGCGGTCTAAGCGTAGCTTAACCGAATCGAATGTTAGCATGCGATTGATGGTAAAATGCTTGCCATAATCCCGCAGAAATTCAATGTAATTAATTTTGTCTAACCAATCCGCGTTATCAACAAACATGGCGTCAGTTTTACCCTCACCAATGGTTAAGAACTTTGAAAAAACTTTGGCAATCGACTTTTTGTTTTGCGCAATATCCTCAAGGCTTAGCATTTGCCTTGCCTCATCCTTACCCGATGGGTCGCCAATTTTGGTTGTACCACCGCCGAGCAAAATGATCGGCTTATGCCCACATTTTTGTAACGCCCGCAGTTTTAAAATTTGCACCAGGCTGCCAATATGTAAAGACTTAGCCGTTACATCAAAACCAATGTAACCTGATAGCGTCCCGCTATCAGCTAATTCAGCTAACGCCGCTTCATCCGTACATTGGTTGAAATAACCGCGCTCGTGCATCAAATTTAAAAATTCACTTTTACTCATAACGGAGAACCTCTGCTGGCATTAATCGCGCTGCCCTTAGCGCAGGATAGATCGTTGCTAATACCGAAAAAATCAAAGCCATTAGCATTACCACCATAACGCTTGATAAATCAAGATCGGCGGGGAGCTTAGTTAAAAAATAAATCACCGGATCAAATAACGTCACACCAGTTAATGACTGTAAGAACTCACGAATTCTTTCGATGTTAAGCGCAAAAGTTACTCCCAAAATTCCTCCCGCTAAGGTTCCAATAACCCCAATCATTGAACCACAGGTCATAAAGATTTTAAGAATTGAGGAGCTGCTTGCCCCCATAGTTCTTAAAATTGCGATGTTTCTTGATTTGTCCTTAACCAGCATAATTAAGCTAGAAATTATATTAAATGCCGCCACTAAAATAATTAAAGTCAGAATCAAAAACATTACGTTACGCTCAACTGCAAGCGCGTTAAAGAGCGATTTATTAGCCATCGCCCAATCTACCATATCCAAGGTATGATCAAACTTGGCATTGATGGCCGCTTTGTATTCGTCT
Organism: Rickettsiales bacterium; assembly: GCA_044446225.1. Classification (GTDB taxonomy): domain Bacteria; phylum Pseudomonadota; class Alphaproteobacteria; order Rickettsiales; family Midichloriaceae; genus JBIOER01. The sequence goes on from JBIOER010000007.1 coordinate 7,168, forward strand.
AAATGCTCGGGCTTTTCTACCATCACCTCAATGTCAGTTGCTTCGTTCCTTCGGTTTAAAAATATTTGCGCGTCCTCAATATTCATAAAGATGGTCGAGGCATTATACTCATACATTCCCACATCAAAAGTATCGATCACTTTATAAGTCTTCATCCGCGGTATCAAACCAATCACTGTCGAACCCGCTTCAGGAGCGATTAATTTAATCCGATCCCCTTTTTGCACGTTAAGGATTTTTGCTAGGGCCTTACCAATAATTACGCCTTCGCGATTAATTAATTCGTGCAACTCCTCTTGATTAATCTGATCATGCAACATTGGTTTACGTGCGAAATCTTGGGGGCGCATACCACGAATCATCACCCCTTGCGAACTGCCTTCGGCAGTCGCCATTGCCTGCCCTAAAACTAGCGGAGCAGCAAATTTCACTCCTGCAACCGACTCAATTTTTTGCACCGACTCGTCATAATCTTTAATCGGCGAATATTCAAACGAAACTGTCAGGTGGCCATTAAGCCCGAGAATTTTACTCATCAACTCTTTATGGAAACCATTCATCACCGACATAACAATAATTAGTGTCGCAACTCCCAGTGCAATACCAATTAGCGAGAACCAACTAACAATTGAGATAAAGCTTTCTTTACGCTTAGCGCGCAAGTAACGTTTTGCAATCATCCATTCAAAATTTTCGAGCATGATGTTTATTTGCCAACTTGATTATTAAGGCTCCATATATAGCAGATAATAAACTTCCTGTCAGCACTCCTATTTTAACTTCAGAAATATACTCAGGACTCTGCGCAAATGCCAGATGTCCAATAAATAAGCTCATGGTAAAACCAATCCCGCATAACACCGAAACCGCATAGAGCTGGAAGAAACTCGCATCCTTTGGTTTTGTAACAATTTTTAACTTAATTAGCAGGACGGATATTGTAAATATTCCTAGCTGTTTACCAAAGAATAACCCCAGTATAATCCCCAGTGTCACCGTGTGAAGGAGCACTGCAAAATTCATTTCACCTAATATTACCCCACTATTGGCAAAGGCAAATGCGGGGAGAATTAGGTACGCCACAAATGGCGTTAATATCTTCTCTAGTTTGAGCGCGGGTGACATGGCGCCATTCTTACCCACCAGCGGGATGAATAACGCAAGCATTACCCCACTTACTGTGGTATGGATTCCCGATTTTAAAAAGAGGTACCACAATCCAAAACCAACAAAGCAATAGACAGTCAAATTAGCTACCTTCTTATGGTTAAGGTAATAAAGCACAAGCCCAACCAAACCAATTAGCGCTACCATGGTGAGTTGAATTCCCGACGAGTAGTAAAAAGCAATGATTAAAACCGCAATTAAGTCATCAATGATGGCAATCGCTGCTAGTAAAATCCTTAGTGACGGCGGCAGTCCCTTACCAAATAGCGCAAAAACTCCCAGCGCAAAGGCAATGTCAGTGGCACTGGGAATTGCCCAGCCAGCAATCCGCAGTTGATCATTATAGTTATAGTAAGCAAAAATAATTGACGGTAACAACACCCCACAAAATGCAGCCACTATTGGAAGAATTCGCTGTTTGGTTGTAGATAAATTTCCCGCTACCAACTCTGCCTTAATCTCTAAACCAACCAAAAGAAAAAACAGCACCATCAAAAAGTCATTGATGAAATGAGCTACGGTTAATTTTAATTCGTATCCTTCAAGCTCAACCGTAATATAGCCATTAAAGAACACATCATAAGTCATTGCGTATTCAGAGTTGGCAATAAAAATTGCCAGGGCGGCGGCGATGATTAAGAAAATACCTTTACTCGCGGCCTCGTGAAACATCAACGCAAAACCTTTGATTTTTGCGGCAATCATTTAATCCCCAGCAGCTTCTTTTGAGGGAGTAACGCCGCGGAATAACTCAATATCTTCCGTAAATGAATAGCCGTTTTGCCGAAACTTTTCTTTCATGCTGTAAATATCATGCTCAGCAATACCTAGCCTTTTAAGCAATGCTCCACCTAATTGCAATCCGGTTTCAATTGTTGAAGGAACGGCTTCAGCTGCACCTAATTTCATCAGCCCCTTACCATGCCTAAAGTCCTCTGCTCGGGTAATGATCTCGAGATGATCGAAGTGAGTTGAAATATTTTTCACCGCCTTTCTTAGCGCGATTTTATCATTCATAGTAAGAATTACCGAAGCCGCTCTTGATGAGCCTACTGCCCGCATAATATCCACATTACTCAAATCACCATGATAAACTGGGAAACCTTGTTCACGAGCTTTTTTCACTAACTGCAAGTCGCCATCAACTGCAACATAGTTGAATTGGTGCTCCGCCAACATGAATGCAATCACTCGCCCAACCCTGCCGAACCCGCCAACGATTATATGGCCATCAAGATCGCTGATGCCTTTAAATTCGTTCGACTTGGTTCGTTCTTCTTTAGAATCAATCTTATCCTCCAAAAACGCCCCCAAGATAGATAAGAGCGGAGTAATTGCCATAGTTAACGCCACAACTACTAAAAGCAACTGTGCAGTTTCTGAGGTAAGTATGTCTTGCTTATCCGCAATACTAAACAAAATGAAGGCAAACTCACTTCCTTGCGAAAGGATCAAACCGGCATGGATAGATGCACCCAAGGGCACTCTAAATAGTTTGCAAATTCCAAATATAATTAAACCTTTAGTTAGCAATAGCCCAATAGCTGCCATCATAACAATTTCAATTTTACCCAAGATAAGTTGCACATCAATTGACATACCAACTGAAAGGAAAAACAAACCCAGTAGTAAACTTTTAAACGGCAAAATGGTGGTTTCAACCCGAGCACGATACTGCGTCTCAGCAATCAAAATACCGGCAATGAACGCGCCCATCGCCATCGATAGCCCTAACTCCGAAGTCAATAGCGCCGCACCCAACACCAACAGTAATGTAGTTGTTACATACACCTCCTCACTTTTGGCCGAACCAATAATGGTGAAGAATGGCCGCAAAAATATTCTTCCGGCAATCGTAATAAGAATAATTGCCACAAACGCCTTAAGCGCAGACATACCGAGCACGTTGATAATGTTTTCTTGTGATTTAGCAATGATAGGAAGAATTGCTAGTAACGGTACAACGGCAAAGTCTTGCATCAGCAGTACCGCAAGCGATAACCTACCCACCTTGGTAGATTGCCTTTTACTTTCGGCAAGCACCTGTAAAACTATCGCGGTAGATGACAAGGAAAGCGCGCCGCCAATCACAATTGCAAATGGCAATTTAAACGCAAATCCATAGTGAAGGATCGAGGCAAATAAAGTTGTCGTGATCGCCAGCTGAAGTCCACCGAAACCAAATACGTAAACCCTCATTTGGATAATACGTTCGAAAGTCAGCTCCAAACCAATCACAAATAATAAGAAGACTACACCAAACTCAGAAATAGAGTTGGCATACTGCGCTTCTTTAATCAGTTTAAATCCATAGTCGCCAATGATCGTACCGAGGATTAAATATCCTAAAACTGGACTAAGTTGAAGCCTACGGGAAAGCACCACGTTAATTACTGAAACGAACAACAGGATCAAAACATCATTCAGATATTGTAGACTATGCATTTGTAAGCTTTTCCTATAATCTGGTGATATAAAATTAACATCAATTTCGTATAATGCAAACTGCTTTAATCACTGGATCGGCAAAAAGAATCGGCAAGGAACTCGCCGTTTCATTGCATTCAAAAGGTTATTCGGTAATTTTGCATTACCACACCGCAAAAAGCGAGGCAGAAGAGTTATCCCAGGCACTTGGCTGCAGGGTGGTTTTTGGTAATTTAGCTAATGCTGACTCTGCCCGCTTTATCTTTGATCAAATAGAAGGACAGGTAGATATTTTAATTAACAGCGCCGCGCATTTTCAAAATGACACCCTGGCTAACTTCTCCGCCGATACTTTTTTAAAAACCATCATGATCAATTTTAATGCACCCATTGCACTAGCGCGCGAAATGATCAGTCGACATCCAAGTGGGGTGATCATTAATCTACTCGACGCCTGGGCAAAAGAGATTAAACCCAAATTTTTATCCTACTCAATTAGTAAAAATGCCCTTGAAAAATTCACCAAATCCGCAGCCCCACAATTACCTCCTGGCTTTAGAATGAATGGCTTGTTACTAGGAGCTGCATTAATCAAGGAACAGCAAAATGCTGACATATTTAAAGAACTGCAAAATAAGTATCCTTGCACCGTAGAAGATATTTGCAAGGCGGTAGAATATGTTATAACTAATACAGAACTTAATGGACAGATAATCGATCTCACTAAAAAATGAAAGCAAACTCACTTGATAATTTAATCACACTTATTTCTAAACTTCCCGGCCTTGGTCAACGTTCCGCCAAGCGGATTGCCTTGCACTTAATTAAGAATAAACAAACCCTGATAAATTTTAGCGACCTCCTTACCAAAGTGGCAACTGAAATAAAAATATGTGACTCTTGCGGGAATGTGGATACCGTCTCCCCCTGCAATATTTGTATTGATCCACGGCGCGAGCCCGCCACACTTTGTGTGGTGGAAGACATCGCCGATTTATGGGCGATGGAACGTGGAAGCTTTTTCAAAGGCCGTTACCATGTGCTGGGTGGCACCCTTTCCGCACTTGACGGCAGAACCCCCGATACTTTAAATTTCACTAAGTTGGTTGAACGAGTTGCCCATGATGAAATTACCGAAGTCATCGTCGCGACTAACGCCACCGTTGAAGGACAGACAACTGGATTTTACATCCTTGATCTTTTAAAACCATTCAACATTAGAACTACCCGCCTGGCTAATGGCATTCCCGTTGGCGCAGAGCTTGATTATATGGATGAAGGCACCCTCACCCTCGCGCTTAAATTACGACAGGACATGTCTTAATAAAACTGGCGGCGCATCCACCAATTCCAGCTTTTACGTGAGAAGATCGCGGAAAGAGAACGAGCCTGTGTTCACTTTAAAAATGGAATTGATATTACAACCCCAAAATAAACTGCTCGATTTCAGCTGGATCATTGCTGGTGAATACTTTCGCTTCGGGGGCTGAGCGTTTAGCGATTCCCGCTAATACCTTGCCCGAACCGACCTCAACATACCTGGTTACTAATTCACTATTAAAAAATTCCATCGTCTCGCGCCACCTTACTTTTCCCGTGATTTGCTGAACTAAAAGCTCCGCGAAATTATCTTCATAAGCCTCAACCGTGACATTGGCAATTACTGGTACCTCAGGTTTAGCAAATGTAATCCGGCTTAGCGCCTGCTGCATGGTCGACGCTGCTGATTTCATCAACTCTGAATGGAATGCCGAACTAACATTTAACTTCACCGCCTTGCGCACACCATGAAAGGAAGCTATCTCCGCTGCTTTATCAATAGCAGCCACTTCTCCACTTAGAATCCACTGCCCAGCACCGTTGTCATTGGCGATTTGGCAAAGCCCAAACTGCGCCACATCATTGACAATCGACAAAGCATTATCTTCCGTTGCACCAATTAACGCAAGCATTGCGCCGTTACCGGCATGCAGCATTGCATCGCCGCGAATACGTAATAATTTAGCGGTATCGGCCAATGTAAGTGCGCCAGCTGCGCAAAGCGCAGAGTATTCACCCAGTGAATGTCCTGCCGCATAATTGCACAATTTTTCAAGGGGTTTACCCGATTGTTTAGTAAGAACTCGCATTGTGGCCATGCTAACTGCCATGATTGCTGGCTGGGCATTCTGCGTTGCCGTTAATTCTTCCAAATCACCCGCAAACATTAGCTGGGATAATTTTTGATTTAGCACATCATCAACTTCTTGAAATACTTCCTTAGCTTCTAAAAACACGTTAGCGAGCTCTTTGCCCATACCAACGTACTGCGAGCCTTGCCCTGGGAATAAAAACGCTGTTCTCATTATTGTTTATCAACTGAATTAGGTATTACGCCTGCAGCTTGCATACGCCATAACTCGGCGTAGTAGCCCTCTTTTTTTAACAACTCATCGTGTGAACCATCTTCAATAATCGTTCCATGATTAAAGACCAGTATCCGATCAACCTCTTTTAAAGTTGAGAGGCGATGCGCGATGATAATTGCTGTTTTATTTTTTGTCAGCATTTTAATACTCTGCTGAATTTGCTTTTCAGTGTGAGTGTCGAGCGCTGAAGTTGCTTCATCCATAACCAAGATTGGGGCGTTTTGCAAAATAGCCCGGGCAATAGCTATCCGCTGTTTTTGTCCCCCAGAAATTTTGGAACCTTTTTCACCGACATTGGTATCGTACCCATGTTCTAAATTCATAATAAATTGGTGCGCATTAGCTTTGATGCAAGCATCGATCAACTCTTCTTCTGTCGCCTCTTCTTTGGCATACATTATATTCTCTCTAATGCTGCGGTGGAAGAGGATAGGCTCTTGGGGGATCAAGGCAATATTATCCCGCAATGACTTAAGCGTAACTTTTTTAATGTCCTGCCCATCAATTAAAATCTGCCCCGATTTAACCTCAAACAAACGCATTAAGAGTTGCGCAAAAGTAGTTTTTCCACTCCCGGAAAAACCCACCAAACCAATTTTTTGCCCGCCTTGAATCGTCAACGTCTTTTCTTTAAACACATTGTCATTGCGTTTATACTCGAAGGTAACTTTCTTGAATTCAATTTTACCCTTTTTAACTTTCAACCCTTTGGCATGGGGACTATCTTTCATTTCGATGGGGTCTTTAACAATTTTAAGCGCCTGTTTTACCACTCCCAACTCCCTAAATAAATAGGTCATCTCAACTGTGGTCGCCCACGCTAGTGCTAATAAATTTAATACGGTATTAAGTACAAATATTAGATCACCCAGCGATATTTCTTCAAGCTGCCAGAAATGGATTGAGAGGTAGAATATCCCGCTGATCCCAACCAGCGCAAGAACGCTTAGCGTAATCTTAATTTTCTCAATATACATTAAGGTGGTGTGGTAACGGCTTCTTTCCAAATCTTGGGTCGAGCGAATATTGCGCATTTCAAAATCATGCTTCGAATATAACTTCACGTTCAAATGATTTACCAAGGTATCCACCAATTTCCCGAGTAGAATCGCCCGCGATTCAAAATGTACTTTTGCAAGATCCGCCGCCTTTGAACAAGCAACCCCGCAGATAAATAAATGCGACATCAACCACAGGATTAATATCCCCCCCAACACTGAGTGCAGATGGGCAAATAATGCTGCCGAAATTAAAATCGCAAAGGTGAAGGGCATTAAATTGTTGAAGGTAAAATCAATGACGATGGCACAGCTCCGCGGTAAATCAGCAATTCGATTGGCGATACTGCCAATCAAGTGATTAGAGAAATATGCCTGTGAATGATGGTTAACATACTGGAAAGTTTTCATCCGGATGTTCGATTCAAATCTCGGATACAAGAAAGAGCCAATGATACCCTGAATCCTCGATGTAATTTCAATAAACATCCAAAACCCCAGCGCCAAAAGAAACACTTTACCCAAAGAGGCAAAAACCTTGTGCTTACTTTCATCATACTGAGCAATATTATCAATTAAGTAACCGGTGATGAAGGGCCAGATCGACGCTGAAAACGCCGTCACCAGAGACGTTATGAAAAAGAAGAAAAAGGCGTAGCGTTGCATTCCCATGAAGTGGAAAAAAAACCTCAGCCTGCTAGTTGGAAACGAATGTCCCATCACTTCTCATATAAAAGATTATAAATTTCGCCCAAACATTAGTACTAATCTACTGAATAAGCAATTAAAAAGCAAAAAGATATTGACCAACCCACCCATAAGCCTTTATTTTAATAGTATAATAGTTTTTCACAAATGAAGAAATTGCTCTTAATTTTAGTTTTTGTGTTTATAGCTAGCCCAGTCTACGCGGCCAAGGTAACCTCAGATGATGTTGCTCAGCTGATTACGCGCATGCAGACAATAATGAATCGCCGCGATGCGGAATCCTTCCAAACCTTCTTTGGTTATTATGCAGATAGTGAGGCGCGCTTTCTTAAAACATCTTATTTGGTTGACGCAAATGACCCCAAAACAATTCTGGCTCAAGAGTCTTTAAACATGGATCGCAAGCAATATATTGCCTATTTAGATACCATTTTAAATCCCCCATCAAAATATGTTTACCAAGCAACTATAAACTCAATCGCGATGGACGACTCTAAAAGCCAAGCCTTAATCAGTTATTCCACCCAAGAATACGCCACTAATAGCCTATTCGACGATAGCCACCACAGGATCGGCGAGGAGGTTTCTCTAATCCACGCAAACTGTAATATGATCGCCAGTTATTCTGGCTCAGATGTAGTTATTCTGAGTATTAATTGCTCAGAAAAGATAAGTAAGAAGAGAAGTTAATGCTTACAACTGTATCAGGATCACCGCTTGAAATAATCAAGAAACAGACTACTGCAGCTGAAGACTATTTAGTGCGCGACTTCATGGATATGGTGCAAAGAATCTATCAATACGAGCTCTTTAAGCCGATGCTCGATTTAGTCGCCACCCTTGCCATGCAAGGTCGCCTAAGCTTTAATCTCGCGCCAAAGAAAGTTTTTGATCTTGATGAGGGGAACTGCCGAACCGTTGAAACTGGGACTCGGGCTGGCACGACGATTAAAACTTTTGTTATTACTATCAAAAAAATGAAAACCGACGTTGTTATCCACGAAATCGGTCACATGGTCGAAAACGAAAGTGGCGTGAGTTTGGATATGAATTTTAACCGGGCAATTGCTGCAGACTTGCGCGGCAACTATACCAAAAACATCAGCCTGCAAACCGCCATCAAAAACATCATGATTATGGAGGTTGCAAATTATCCCGACAGCCATAAAAGCTCAGAGTTGTTCACCCGTTACTTTCAACTCCTTGCGCTGGCAAAAGAAGTCGCCGGCTTTGCCGCCGAATACGCCTATACTATTTTAGATGTTTACAAAGCTTTTCCCAATACCATTGATTGGATTTGGAGCAATCTTTACACCCCAATGTTCTCGCGCATCGATTCTAGAATTGCTATGGCGAGCTTTAACTTCACCGTACCTATTAATGAAATTCGTCACAAATGGGCGAAAGAAAAAATTGGCTCAGTCCATAAAGACCCCGAAAAACCAAAATGGAGCAGAGCGATTAAGTCGATTAAGGATTAACGTACATGACAGAAGGGTTCTTTACTCCCGTTCTCAACCAGGGGAATGTCATCTCCGCATAGGCGGAGATCCAGGATTCATGCGGTATGCAAGGTGGGTCCACGCGTTCGCGAGGACGACAAACTTTAAATTTCATTCCCCCCTCTAGTGAGCGAATTTTATCAATAAGCACATGGCTCAATAATTATCCCGGAATCAGTGGCGTGAAAACGGGAACCCAGCTTTAGTGCAAGCCGCATCATGGACCCCTGCCGTTGCAGGGGAACTACCGTAGTTACACAGGGTGATTTTTGTTTACCTGCGCAGGCAGGTATCCAGGTTTTATGCGGGCTGCAAGGCTTACCCACGCCTGCTAGATGAGCTAAAAAACTATTTGCGAGTAGCCAAGAAGGCAAATCCTCAAGTTTTGTCATGTACTTTAATTAACGCTTAATTTTTCAAAGCCTTTTTATCCAACAACAAGTTCAATTTAAGTACGTTTACTTGCGGTTCGCCCAAAAACCCAAACTGCTTACCGATAGTTGCCAACTCTACAAGCCTGATAAGATGATCATATTCAAGCCCGCGCGCATGGGCTACGCGACTAATTTGAAACTCGGCCGCCTCAATGCTGATATGTGGGTCCAGACCACTTCCCGAAGCGGTGACTAAATCCATAGGGATTTTTTGGCCACCCAAAGCTTGAACCCTTTTTTGCATTAAATCCCTTAATTGCTTACTGCCATATGCCAGGTTAGATGCGCCAGAGGCTTTCATATTATAGGGCCTGCCGGCAGTTGCCGATGGTCTACCCCAAAAATAACTATCTGTTTTAAATTCCTGCCCAATTAAAAAAGAGCCGTAGACATTCCCGTTTTCAGCTACTGCCAAACTTCCATTAGCTTGATGCGCAAATAATAACTGTGCAATACACGTGACAACCACCGGATAGATGACGCCAACAAGTAAGGTTAGACTGAGTAGCATTACCACTATAGCTCTAAACATGCGCTGTCACTCCTAAAACAGTTAGTAAAACATCAATAAGCTTGATGCAGATAAATGGGATAATTACCCCACCAAATCCATAGATGAAGATATTCCTCATCAGCAAATGGCTGGCAGTGTTTGGTCTATAGGCGATCCCTTTTATAGCAAGCGGTATCAAAGCTGGAATGATAAGCGTATTGAAAATCAACGCAGATAACACCGCACTTTTGGCGGAAGTTAAATCCATAATATTTAGGAATGAATTACTTGGATAATAGCTAATAAGTAACGCGGGCATTATCGCAAAATATTTTGCCACATCATTAGAAATACTAAAGGTAGTTAGAGCGCCGCGGGTCATAAGTATTTGCTTACTCACCTTAATGATTTCAACCAGCTTGGTTGGGTCTGAATCAAGATCAATCATATTACCAGCTTCCTTGGCCGCCTGTGTTCCGGAGTTCATCACCATTGCAACATTTGCTTGTGCCAGCGCTGGGACATCGTTTGTACCATCACCTACCATGGCAATCATCTCACCAGCTTCTTGCTTATCTTTGATGAACTTCAATTTATCATTTGGCGTGGCCGAAGCAATACACGAGTCAATCCCCGCTTCACTGGCAATGTAGTTTGCGGTTAAAATATTATCCCCGGTAATCATCACACTTTTAATCCCCATTGCTTTAAGCTGTGCGAGCTTTTCTTTAATCCCAATCTTTAATATATCTTTTAAATGAACCACGCCAAGTATGCGGGCATCTTTAGCCACCACTAAAGGGGTACCTCCCGTCCTTGCAATATTATTAACTGTTTCTTCAACTTGAGCAGGTACGCTGCCACCCATACTCTTTATTTTTTTATATATGGCGTCCCCTGCTCCTTTAACAATAAAACTACCGTCAAATTCAATACCACTACATCTTGTCTCGGCAGAAAAAGGAATTAACTTGGTCATTTTCAGAGGTTGCGCAACCAGGTGCGCTTTGTATTTTTCATCAACTAGCTTGACAATGCTCCGCCCTTCTGAGGTGGTATCTGCTTCAGATGCCATCCTAACTGCTTGTGCAAGCTCAGCTATTTCCACACCAGTTGCTGGCAAAATTTCCACCGCACAGCGATTACCTTCGGTAATCGTTCCCGTTTTATCTAGTAATAAAATAGTGATGTCACCAGCCGCCTCAACCGCCCTTCCCGACATCGCAATCACATTAATTTTAAGTAGGTTAAGAATCCCCGAAATTCCAATCGCCGACAAGAGTCCACCAATGGTCGTCGGAGCCAAGCAGACCAATAACGATATCAGCATGAGTATATTCACCTCGTGTGGTTCGCCAAGTAGATCGCTAATGAAACTAGAGAATGGCAGGAAGCTCGCGCAAACCAAAACAAAAACGATGGTCATTGCCGCGAGTAAAATCCCAAGAGCAATCTCGTTAGGATTTTTTTGGCGCTTAGCTGAGGTGGTTAGTTTAATCATATTATCTAGGAAAGAGTTTCCTGGATCAGCAGTTATTTCCACGACCAACCAATTAGAAAGTAGCGTCGTACCGCCAGTAACTCCGTCGCGATCACTCCCTGCCTCTCTAATTACCGGGGCACTTTCGCCAGTAATTGCACTCTCATCAATCGATCCAATCCCTTTAATAATTTGCCCGTCCGATGGAATTACTTCCCCCGCACTTACAATTATCAGATCCCCTTTTCTTAGGTCTTTAGCATTTACTGAGTCATAAACTGCGATGTCTTGTGCCGACTTTAGTCGCTTAGCGAATAAATTATCCTTTGTCATTTCTAAAGTATCTACGTGCGCTTTACTACGCATCTCGGCAATTGATTCAGCAAAATTCGCACAGAAAATAGTTAGCCATAACAAGAAACTAATAATAATGGCGAATATAAAATCCTCAGCTGGTCCAATGAATATGTGCGCACTTGTAATCACCGCACAAACAAAAACGGTGAACATCACGGGGTTTCTTAGTTGCTGAAGTGGATTAAGCCTCTTGAATGAAGTAAGGCAACAAGCTTTGAGATCTATTTTTTTATCAATCGTGTTAATCATGTGCCAAAACCAAATATTCCATTAACGGTCCAAATGCCAGGGCTGGGATAAACCCCAACAAACATACCAACATTACTACTCCCACCAGAAAACAAATAAATAAGATGGAATGCGTTTGCAAAGTGTTGATATTAATCGGTGCATGCTTCTTTGCTGCGAGTGACCCTGCGATTGCCAAAACCGGAAGAATCAAAGAGAAACGCCCAAGTAACATGGCTAAACCAAGAGAATAATTAAAGAATGGGTTGTTGGTATTAATCCCGCCCATATCGCTCCCATTATTAGCGGTTGTTGAGGAATACGCGTAAAGAATTTCTGTAAATCCGACTGGGCTAGCATCAGAAATATAAGTCTTTATCCCATCATGATGCGCTGCATAGGCGGTACCAAATAAAATGATTAAAATGGGCGTAAGTATAACTAGTGAAGCCATCTTAATTTCAAAAGCATTGATTTTTTTACCTAAGTATTCAGGGGTTCGGCCAATCATAAGCCCAGCAATAAATACCGAAATCATCACATACACCAGCATGGCATATAATCCGGATCCCACGCCGCCAAATACAATTTCCCCTAAGTGCATAAGCAGCAGCATGACTGTCTTGCTCAAAGGTGTATAGGATTCAAGCGCAGCGTTGTCAGAACCGTTTGAAGTCGCTGTCGTTGCCACCGCCCAAAGAGAATCACTAAAGACGCTATTGCGCACTTCTTTACCCTCCATATTTCCCTGGGTTAGATCGACCTCGCTTGGGAAAAACTTATGATCAACGTACTGCTCTTGGGAAAAAACGAATATTACCGCTGGCACAAGAATTAGTAGTTTAGCTGCCAAAAGCGCGTAGCCTTGCCTGACATCGCCAACCATTTTGCCAAAGGTGTAACATAGCGCCGTTGGAATTAACAAAATCGCTAGCAAAGATAAGAAGTTAGTAAGCGGCGTCGGATTCTCAAAGGGATGAGCTGAATTGGCAGAAAAATACCCGCCCCCATTTGACCCTAACATCTTAATTGATTCTTGCGAGGCAACTGTCCCCAAAATTAAATCGTCTTTATTCAGCACAGCAACTGAGCTTGCAAAAGTCTGCACCACACCTTGCGATACCAAAATAATTGCAAATAAAATAGCTAGCGGCAGCAAAATATACAAAATGCTCCGCAAGCAATCCACCCAAAAATTCCCGATTTTATCAGTATCTTTGCGCGAAAATCCTCTAATAAATGCAATCAAAACTGCCATGCCTATTGCTGGTGAAATAAAATTCTGCACCACAAGTCCCAGCATTTGGGCATTGTTACTCAGCGTAGTTTCTGGAGAATAAGTTTGATAATTTGTGTTAGTTATAAAACTGCTCGCTATATTAAACAGCAAATCCAAAGGTAATTTTTGCGAAGCAAGAATTGCCGCCAGGAATAGAAAGCCGCCTAAATTAAAAATCAGCAGCGCCCAAGCATATTCCTGCCAGTCCATTTCCTCAGCAGGATCCACACCTGCCATCTTATATATAAATCGCTCTACCCCACCCAACCATTTTTCTAAGAAAAGACTCTCCGCTGAATACACCCGCGCAATATACCCACCAAGTGGTTTAAAACAAAGCGCCAGCACTACAATATATAAAATACCTTCTATCATAATTTTTAGGGAAATATTTCCGGTTTAAGCAGCGCTACTAGCAAATACACCAGTAAAAGGAACGTGATAATTGCTAGAATTGAGAAATACATTTTCTTTCCATCATAGGTTGATTGCACAAACTCTAATAAAAAGAATAAGTTAGTTTAATTAGAAGGCAATTAAAATAACAACAGCGTATTTTATTTTAACTTACCCCCCTAAAAAGCATTTGACCAATAGGAAAGGCTGGTTTCTAATGAGCTCACATAATTTTAAAGTGCATACCATGGCAGGAAGTTTAAACAAAGTAACAATCATTGGCAACGTCGGTAAGGATCCTGAAATCCGCTCAACTCAAGATGGTCGCGAAGTGGCGAGTTTCTCAGTGGCGACTTCAGAATCTTGGAAGGACAAAACTTCGGGCGAGAAAAAAGAACGTACTGAGTGGCACCGCGTAGTCGTATTTTCTCAACCCCTAATCAACTTAATTAAAAGTTACATTCACAAGGGCTCTAAGCTCTATGTTGAAGGTGCTCTTCATACCCGCAAGTGGAATGACCAAAGCGGCGCGGAAAAACAAACTACCGAAATTGTTCTTCAGTCATATAGCGGAACGATCATGATGCTTGACTCGCGTCCCAACAGTGGCGGAAGCTATCAGTCGGCTTCTCATCATAACGATGATAAGTCACCTGAGCATTTGCCTTCTGAAAAAGCGGCTTATGTGGCGGAAGAAGTTGACGACGAAATTCCTTTCTAGAAATGTCAGTTAAACAATATCGTAAAGGCGTGGGCATTGTCTTATTAAACGCCAATGACCAAGTATTTGTTGGACAACGTGCCGACCAAAGTTTTGACGCCTGGCAAATGCCCCAAGGTGGTATCGATGGCGATGAAATCCCAATTCAAGCCGCCTTACGCGAGTTAGAAGAAGAGGTTGGTACCAATAACGTCAAGATTCTCAAAGAGTCAGCCACTTGGCTTAAGTACGAAATTCCCAGCGAATTCGTTCCCCATTTTTGGAATGGCAAATATGTTGGCCAAGAGCAGAAGTGGTTTCTAGCAAAGCTTTTGGGCGGCGAAGAGCTAATTAACATAGCAACTAGCCACCCCGAATTTATTGCTTATAAGTGGGTAAACCCCAGCCAGCTGGTTGAGGGTATTGTCCCTTTCAAACAAGATATGTACCGGGCAATCGTCAAAGAATTTTTCTAAGCGGTTGCAGCTTGAAGAGTCATTGCTTTCCGACGACTTTTAAAGCCAACAAAAAGTACAATCACAGAGCCAAGTAGCGCACATAGGGGGATCACAAATAACGCGTGATTATAAGCATCCACACCGTATAAACGTACCCCATTTACCATTTCACCGGTCCAGTAGGTATCCATTAATTTACCAATTATCGAGTGGAAAAACGAGCCGCCGAGCATATTCACCGAGTTAAGAAACGCCACGGTAACGCCAAGCAGTTGTGGCTTGACCAAATCGCACCCCACGGCAAAAACCAGCACCTGGTAACAGCAAAACACCCCAACCATAAAAAATAGACTCGCCAGCAAGTACCAGTTGTAGGCAGGAATTGTGAATACGTAGAGAAGAATTGCTGCCATCCCTATACCACTAAGCGCAATAACTGCAAAGTTACCCAAGCGCAAACTAATTAAAGTGAGTAGCGGCCCACCAAAGAGCATGCCCACAAAGATGAAGGATGATATCTCTGCCGCGTCAGCCTTGGCAATGCCATAAGCAGTTATCAGATAGTTCACCCCCCATACATCTGCAAAACCTTCCAGCGATCCTACTAAAAAGAGGTTGGCAATCGCAAGCAGACAAAGCGTAGGCGAAGTTAAAACCTTAAGTAAATCGCGCATACGCAATGGGTCTTTACTTTCCTTTAGTTTAGGTGATTTTGGTTTTTTATAAAATAGTAAGGTCACTAAACCAATGAGCATTGAAACCATGGCCAAGGTAGTTGCTACCTTCTCCGAACCAAGTTGCTCAACTAGTAGCGTGGTTGGTTTGCCACCATAAATTGCCCCCATTAAACCGATGGTAAAGGTTAGGCCAATCATCCGCCCGTAATTCTCTTTGCTAAACCATTCCGAAAGCGCCTTAGACACTCCCAAAATTCCCACTGCCGAACCAACGCCGACAAAAAATCTTGAAGCAAGAACGACATACCAATTGTCCGCATAGGTAGCCGCAAGCGTTGCAACTCCACAAATCATCGCGCAAAGGAATACCACGAACCTCACGCCGTATTTATCTAACCATATTGCTATTGGCACTTGAAACCCCGCATACCCCCAATAGTAAAACGAGGCGAGCAAACCAAAGGCGGTCGCATCAATGGCATGCGTTTGCATGATGCTAGTCATCATGATACTCGGCCACAAGCGCAGCACAAATTGATAGGTGAAGAATGATAACGGCAGTAACCACATTAAAGTTATAAATAATCTATTTTTATATGACATGACTTTTCTCTTAGTTTGGTTGGGATAAATATTACGATGGATGGGGGGGGGATGTGTGTATAGCGGCTACGCGCCAATAATAATGGCGGTGCAGAAATGAGATTTGACTGTATAGTATGTATAGGTCATAGGACGTACTATACACCATAGCCCTGAGTAGGTCAATAAGAAATCAAAATGGAAGTATTCTATACTCCCGTTCTCAACCAGGAAAATGTCATCTCCGCGGAGGCGCTACTCATGTCCGGGATAATTATTGAGCCCTATGTTATGAGTAATAGATAGCTTTTGGTTCAGCCTAAATGAGAGTTGGGTTAACTTGAAAATTAACTGGTCTAAAAAGTGCAATTTGGGTCATCAATATGGTTGCCGAAGGCAACAAAACTAAGTAAGGGCCCCTTTCCTTCGAGCGCGGAGGCGGAGATCCAGGAGTCATAAGGCATATAAGGTGGGTCCCCGCATACGCGAGGACGACAAACATTAACCTTGATTCTCCTACCAACAATAACTACTTCTTGGTTTTTTTCTTGTCGGATTTTACTTCTTCAAACTCAGCGTCCACAACGTTTTCATCGTTAGCTGCGCTTGTATCGGAAGCAGTTGCGTCATCAGAACCGCCAGAT
Organism: Rickettsiales bacterium; assembly: GCA_044446225.1. Lineage (GTDB taxonomy): Bacteria > Pseudomonadota > Alphaproteobacteria > Rickettsiales > Midichloriaceae > JBIOER01. Next base: position 24,106 of record JBIOER010000007.1, read on the forward strand.
TCTTGGCTAGCCTTATACATCGCTTCACCAATCTTCATCGCCGCTTCATTAAGTGCTTCGCACTTAGTGTTAATCTTGTGCGCATCTTCACCCGCCAAAGCATCTTTCACTTCAGTAATTGCCGCTTCAACTGCTGACTTATCCTCTGCAGCGATCTTATCGCCATATTCTTTTAAGCTCTTTTCAGTAGAATACACCAGACTTTCGCCTTTGTTTTTAGCTTCAATGAGCTCTTTGCGTTTTTCATCGGCACTGGCGTTAGCTTCCGCTTCCTTAACCATTTTTTCAATCTCGGCATCGGTCAGACCGCCCGAAGATTGGATAGTTATTTTCTGCTCTTTGCTCGTTGATTTATCCTTGGCCGATACGTGTAAAATACCATTGGCATCAATATCGAAAGTCACTTCAATCTGTGGCATACCGCGGTGTGCAGGTGGAATACCTTCCAAATTAAATTGGCCAAGCATCTTATTATCCGCCGCCATCTTACGCTCCCCTTGGAACACCCGAATGGTTACTGCATGTTGGTTATCTTCCGCAGTAGAGAACACCTGGCTTTTCTTGGTAGGAATGGTGGTATTACGCTCAATGAGCGCAGTAAACACACCACCTAACGTTTCAATACCAATTGAAAGAGGCGTTACATCTAGTAATAACACATCATTAACCGAACCAGTTAAGACGCCACCTTGGATCGCCGCGCCTGCAGCAACCACTTCATCCGGATTCACACCTTTATGCGGTTCTTTACCAAAGAATTGTTTCACTAGCTCAACCACCTTAGGCATTCTGGTCATACCACCCACGAGCACGACTTCGTCGATCTCTGAGGCTTTAACACCAGCATCCGCTAATGCTTTTTTGCATGGCTCTATCGTACGTTGAATTAGGTCGTCAACTAGGCTTTCAAGCTTCGCCCTGGTTAACTTAACCAACAAGTGTTTTGGGCCAGTCGCATCTGCGGTAATATAGGGCAGGTTAATTTCAGTCTCCATTGCGCTAGAAAGCTCAATTTTCGCCTTCTCCGCCGCCTCTTTAAGCCTTTGCAAAGCCAATGGGTCTTTAGAGATATCAATGCCTGAGCTACTTTTGAATTCAGATACTAAGTAATCTAGCACCTTAGAGTCAAAGTCTTCGCCACCAAGGTAGGTATCGCCGTTGGTAGATTTCACCTCAAATACGCCATCACCAATCTCTAGGACAGATACGTCGAAAGTACCGCCACCAAGGTCATATACGGCAATTGTTTTAGCGCCAGCCTTATCCAAACCATAAGCAAGCGCTGCAGCAGTCGGTTCGTTAATAATTCTTAGCACGTCAAGACCCGCGATTTTGCCGGCATCTTTAGTAGCTTGGCGCTGTGAATCGTTGAAGTACGCCGGTACGGTAATAATAGCTTTAGTCACCTTTTCACCCAGGTAGTCCTCGGCTGTTTCTTTCATTTTTTGCAGAATGAATGCGCTGATTTGGCTAGGCGCAAATTTCTCACCCTTACCTTCTACCCACGCGTCACCATTGCTGCCTTCGACCACTTTATAGGCTACTTTTTTGGCGATATCTTGCGTCTCTTTATCCTTATAACGGCGCCCGATGAATCTTTTAACCGCAAAAATAGTGTCGTGCGGGTTAGTTACGGCTTGTCTTTTTGCTGGCTGCCCCACTAAGCGCTCGCCCTTATCGGTAAAAGCTACAATCGACGGGGTAGTACGAACACCCTCAGAGTTAGCTATAATTTTGGGCTCTTTGCCATCCATGATCGCCACACAAGAGTTGGTGGTACCAAGGTCAATTCCTATTACGTATTCTTTTGCCATTATCTTTTTCCATTTGGTTTATAGAAAGATATATAGGGTCTTAATTTGATATTTCAAGCCTGGGGTATAAAATTATTGCAACCCTACCCCATTAACCATTTATTTCTTAAAGGCCCACTTGAGCGGAATGAAATTTAACTGATCTAAAAAGTGCAGTTTGGGTCATCTAAATGACTTCTATATTTCTAGCAACGGGGAGACTTGAGAAAAGAATTTTTGTAGTTTTTATTGTGTGGGGGAATTGCAGGCCATTTTTTGTCTTATCTAGTTTGCGCAGCAAACAACTTATTACAT
>JBIOER010000008.1:0-23191 GCA_044446225.1 Rickettsiales bacterium
GGATTACTTATTAATCAATGGGAAAATTGATTTTTTTGCATTTCAATCATTGGTTGAATTCAGGCGACTTTACCACCTTGTAAATGGATCACCCCATTTAAGGAGCTCCTTCCCCAGCATATCCGTAAAGAAACCAACTAACCTCACCGAGGAGGAGTTCGACGTAATCCGCGCTCGCTACCGTGATATTATTTCGCACTTAGGAAAGTACAAAGAATTGATCTTAGATATCTGTGTATTTAATATCCCTCCTAAACAATCAGTCCAAGCAGCAGTTAGCTGCCTCCATGAGTTCTTGGTTAGGTAGGGTTGCAATTATATACGATGCCGCTATTATCCTGCGGATGCACTACGACGTAATAATCATTGGCACTGGAGCAGCAGGACTTATGGCCGCCATACATGCTGGAAAGCGCGGCAGGAAAGTCCTAATTCTTGGCAATACCGCTAATCTTGGCGAGAAAATCCGCATATCCGGCGGTGGCAGATGCAACTTTACCAACCTCAACGCCTCCCCTAAAAATTATCTTTCCAACAACCCACATTTTGCAATTTCAGCACTTTCGCGCTTTACCCAACATGACTTTATAAAACTTGTGGAGAGTCATAAAATCAACTACCACGAGAAAACTTTAGGCCAGCTTTTTTGTGATGGCTCTTCAAAGCAAATTATTAATCTGCTGCATGAAGAATGCCAAAAAGTTGGCGTGACCATCAAACTTAATTACCACATTAAGAATGTCAGCAAGGGGATTAACTTTGCCGTTGATGCTTTTACCAGCGATTCTTTAATTATTGCCACCGGTGGACTAGCAATTCCCAAACTTGGCGCCACTGATTTCGGCTACCGCATTGCTAAGCAATTCGGTCTCAATATAATTACACCATCCCCCGCTCTTGTACCACTTACTGTCGGAAAAGAAGATTTGCCGTTTTATGAAAGTCTTAGCGGGGTTGCCGTACCATCAGTTGTGAGTTACGGTAAAACTACTTTCCGAGAAAATATATTATTCACCCACCGCGGATTAAGTGGTCCGGCAATTTTGCAAATTTCATCTTACTTAGAAAAACCAATTGATAACATTACCATTAATTTACTTCCCGACCTCAATTTGAATGTTCTTTTTGCTCAAGAAAAAAATAGCAAAATTTTGGCAAGTAATTTCCTCAAAGAATATCTACCCAATAGATTCATTGATAACTGGGGCGCACATAACTTAGAAAATAAAAAGCTCACCGACTACAAACTAAAAAGTCTTGAACAAATTGCCCAGCACCTGCACCAATTTAAAGTTGCAGTGCATGGTAACGAAGGCTATGCCAAAGCAGAAGTAACTGCAGGTGGGGTGGACACCCAAGAGCTTTCTTCAAAAACCATGGAAGCAAAAAAGGTACCTGGGCTATACTTCATCGGTGAAGTGGTCGACGTAACAGGCTGGTTAGGTGGCTATAATTTTCAGTGGGCATGGTCATCTGGCTTCGTTGCTGGCTCTTTTGCATAAAACTCACTATCAGATACTCTGTACGAAATCCGCGCCCACTGATTTTCGTACCGCTCCTACTGCCTTAGTGAAATCCAACTGTCCTTGCACAAACGAAGGAGCGGTTGGATCATTCAATACTACAATGGTTGCAAAAGATTCATATATCGTTTCTACCGCCCAACTTTGCCAGGTTGATTTGAGCCCAAAAAAATTAAAGTGCGATCTCACACTATTAATAATATTCTCGTTAGTTCGAACGGGAAGATTAAATACCCTAGCGAATTCCGTCGTTGATAAAATATTTAGTGGCGTCACACCTAAATTATTGCGCTGCTCAAAAAGATTGATTTTATAGGGTCCTGCCGCAATTAAAAAATAATCAGTTAGATTTGATTTCCCATCTAAAATAGTGGTATAAAGCGCAGAGTCACCCCCTACAAATGGCTTAGTTAATAAATCAATTGGTTTAGGTACTGTGATCAAAATCTTTTCCACCACCGAAGCACAATTACTTCTAACCGCCATTTCGAAGGGAGTACGGCCTACAGAATCTCTAATGGCAATTAGTTCCGCAATATCAGTTGATTTCTCGAGCACCACACAAGCAATGTTAGATCGATTCATCCTAATTGCATAGTGAAGCAAAGATTCGCCCTCTGCTGGCTGTCGCAAGAGCGACTGCTTATCAGTAACACTATCTAAATCTCTCTTAAAACTGTCGGCGAGACCATTTAGAATATGGCTACGTAACGTTTCAAGCATTTATGCCCTTTCATTAGTTGCTGCTCTTCGAATATCTCCTAACGCTGCAACAAAACTCCCCTGTTGTTCATATTCTTCACACCTTATTTCTTTAAACGCCATATCAACAATATTCCACGCAACCGTGGCAAAGTTAGTCCACGAATTAACCCCTTTCTCAATAGAAATTTTGGTTGCAGCTCTAAGCACGCCAATATCCTGAGTCCCTTCATTCCACAAATTAGTAAGCGTTTTACCTGAGTACTGCTCAAGCAATGTGGCTAAAGTTTTACCGTCAGGCGCTCTATCGATTAACAAGGCAACCATTTTTGGGTTTTGCTTAATTAATGGTAGTTTGTCTCCCGTGGTATCTACTGAAGTTAACACTGCTGGCAAATCACTAGCATTATCTAGGAGCAACCCTACAACATCTGCCTTAAATCCCCTTACTGCACGGTGGATGGTAGGTTGTATACTATCCGTACCATCTAATAAAAGAGCTTGCTTATCGGTTGCATTTTCTAATACATTTTTTGCCATGTCTTCAGAATGGGCAGACGCCACTATATGATTCAACAGCGGCTCACCATCAAGCGTTGCTGCAATAATTGCTGCTTGTTTATCTACTGCTTTTGCAAGCACTGCCGCTAAAAGTTTGGGCGCCTTATAGTCAACTGCTTGCAGTAATAAATTACCCTCTTCTTTAGAAGTAATTGCAAGTAGCGCAGTGATATCTTTGGTTTGATCTACAATCGCAATCATGTCAGCAATTTCTGCACCAGTCCTGAGCAACTCAGTAATTTTAAAGAACTCTTGTTGAGGCTCAGGTAAATGTGCTAAGAACAAATCTACGCACTCCTGTTTATTCATACGCGCAGCTCTATAGTATATTGTTTCACCAACATCATTAGTCTTTTCAAGCAGCTCTTTCTTATATTTGAAATTATTGAATCTCTGCTGCACTGCTTCAAAATTATAATTTTCACTTTCAATTAAACTGACTAGCTCGGTAAATTCTTTGTCAATCAGTTGCTCTTTAGAGGGATAGCTCTCTAAGATTTTGTCGAGCACTTCATCTTCAATATCATCAAAGAGATGAGGCGGAGTTTTTTCGTTCGAATCAGCAAGTTCATAAAGCTCTAGGTAGTTAGTTGATCTTTTAAGTATCACTTCCACTAAAGCGGAATCCGCAGTTCCTTCATCATAATTATAAAGCACCATATGTAATAAAGAGTGGCACTCAGAAGTTGGCCTTTTTAAAGCCGCTTGCGGGTCGGCTGATTTTTCTAATAGATACTCAAGAATCTCGCCATCTCCAACTTCAGCCGCATATTCATAAAGTGATTTACCTCCGCTATCAACACAGGCAAGTACCGCCTGAAGATCCTGACATTTTGACAATTCCTCGATCGGTTGCTTACTACTCATTTCAGAATTATCAATCATGCTAGCAATCTTCTCAAACATTGCCTGGGGAGTAAGAGGAGTTTCTAGCGTTTCTATTTTCTTTTTCATTTCATGCATAGTTTCCAGCGCAACTGCCATAGGATCCGTAGCTTTTTCAAGCAATGCTCTAGCCGCTTGATCATCATTATTCATTACCGCTGCATAAACCAAATTCTCACCATCACGCGTAACTCCAAGCAAAGTATCTACGTTACCAGAGTTATATAAAATAGACGCAACCTTAGCATTATCATGATTACCAATCGCAGCTTCTATACTATGCACCTCCCGAACAAGGTCTTGCTCATCTAAAGCCGGTCTAGCTGAATACTTCACGATTAATTCTTCTAGCGCCATAAGCTGGAGTTTCCTTTGCTCGAATTTTTCCTTAAACTTAGCTTTGGGGTCATTTGCTCTATCTATTAACAAGGCAATAATTTCTTGGCTACCCTTAATAATCGCCTTATCGATAATATCCTCGCTCGAGCTTGATATTTTGGCCCTTAGCAGCAAATCGATATCTACGTCAACTAAATTATCTAAGGCTGCTTTAATTGCCTCTATTTCATTGTTCTCAATGAGCTGATTAATTAGCGTTAACGTTTCACTTAACTTAGTGTCATGCGCAACAACTGCAACCAAATGAGTGGGAGCAGCACTAGCTAAACTAACATCTTGCTTACTACTAGCATTGCTTAACGTGCTGGCAGTGCTTGCTGGGCTATTTTGAGCTTCACTATTTGGAGTGACTGGTCTCACGAACATATTGACCTCTAAGAAAAAATTATGCCCTAAAACTATGGCACTAAAAAAACATTTGTTAAGAGAAATTTATACTGCAAATTTTTGGTATAGTTTTGTCACCATTTGCAAAGTTAGTTCTTTCGACTGTAAGAACTGTTGAATTAAATAAAGGTTAATTGGGTCAACTAAGGGCTGCAAGCTAAACGCAATATAGGATTCAAAATCATCATCTAGCCTCCCCCGTGATTTTCTCCGCTGCCGCTTAGCGTAAACTAATTGTTCATCCTTAATTTGCAGGTCTTTTTGCTGCTGAGTTTTGAATACTGAGTTAGTGGTTTGCACCTCCTCTTTAGCCACGTTAACCACTGGCTGCGCAATAACAGCAGATTGATTAGGCGAAAGATGTGCCAGTGGATTTTGCATTAACTATACCATTCATCATAGCGATTAAGGTGGCGATACGCCCATGGTATAAACTCATCAAAATGAAGCTGTGCATAATACTTACTTTTCATATAGGTAGTAAATAGCTGATTCAAACCTTCTTCAACACTTTTTAATTCAAACCGCATATTAGTCGGGCAAACCACCTCTTTCTTACCTAGTAGTGATAGATAACTCAGTTTGGTGCTAGTAAACCCAAATACGTATGCTCCAATTAGCAATTGGGGTTTTTTACCCGACTTGACTAAAACGTTAGTTGGTGCCGCGCCAGTTTTGTAATCATAGATAATTTTTGTCCCATCAACAGAATTGTCAATCCGATCCGCCCGCATATTTAGCACTACCGGCTGATCAAAAATTGACAATGCCTTCTCGCCATAAGCTTCGGTAACAAATTCTATGCAGGGGTTTTCGACAAAATACTTATATAATTCATTAGCTATACGGAGCATTTTTTGTTCCCAGTAAGGCTTGGGCTTAATGTGCGTTTCCGCTAGAAATGTATTGAACTCCGCCGCGATCTTTGCTTTGAACTTCTGTTCATCATTTTGCTCACTCATGGTTAATTTACTAAGTGCATAATGCATTGCCAGACCAAATTCACGGCGCTCCGGCTTAAGATTTATTTCCTCCAGCTCACGTAGTTTTAGAATGTATTTCGCATAAAATACATAAGGGTCGTTCATCAATTGCTCAACGCTGCTCGCAGAATATTTAGTTGGTCTAAGTGCGCAATCTGGCTCTGGTCTATTACTTGGGGAAAAAGGCTCACTACTTAGTTGCATAAGCCAATCATGGTACTTACTTTCATTGTTGATTGGATAAAAAAGCGCGGGATCTTTTTCCTCATCGGTAGTGAATTTAGCGTAGGTGAGCAAACAATTTGCAAAAGAATTTAGCAATTCTTTATGTGCCTCTTCTTTAATTAACTCGGTATTACTCCCTGCAATTACTAGCACCTCAGGATTATAAAACGCTAATTGCTCAAAGGAAATAAATTCCACATTCGGTTCATGAATTTGCGGCACAGTTATGATTTGTGACTTAGCTAGTAACTCCAGCACCCGCTTAAACTGCTCTTTACTTGCAAAGCTAAATTTGGCATCGAGCACTTTATCTTTTAGTTGCACTAGCGCATCGGCCTCTGCGCTATCAATTAACTCAAACGCTGCCAGATAATTAAATACCTCAAACACTCCGATCGTAAAATCTTTAAAAGTTTTTGCCTCTTCAATCACTGAGAATAACTCCGCGAGTTTTATCAACTCTAAACGAAGTCCGTGATCACCAATTATGGATAGCAGCTCAGCAAAACTATCTATCTCATAGGGCTTGCGCAAGTATCTATCCTCCAACTCACTTAACGCAGCTACATTCTTAAACCGCGAAATATACGCCCTGAGCAAACTCACTAATCTGAATTTAAAATCATCTCCATAATCGATAATCGCCTTAAGTAACGCGTAAGGAGAAGTATCGCTGAGATTCCTAGTATAGCCACGGGTCGTTATGTTTAATCGCGCCAACTTATTTTCAATTAACTGGGTGACTTTAGCGTCCTCACTCACAACATAAATTTTGGCTGGCGAATTTTCTAATTGCTCACGTATATGAAAGGTGATTACGGAACTTTCCTCAAAAATATTCTCACACTCAAGAATCGTATGCTCAGCAAGCGCATTAATTTTTGGTTGATGTACTTCTGCTTTGTCCAAAAAAAAATCAACTAACTCGTTATCCGTAGCTTTAACCAAGTGAATTGTACCGCCGCCTTGCCATGTTTTTTTAATTCGGTTTAAAGCAAGTTGGTTAGCTTGCTCCAGCGTATTTAATCCCTTACCATTTAACATACGCAGGAAATTTTGGTAAATACCACTATATTTCTCTTTGAATTTTTCCGGATCGGAATTAAGAAATTTCATATAACTAAGCGGGCTTGCCACGCCAATCTTTTCAAAACAGGAGATCATTTCTAGTGGTGATGCCACCACGATCTCTGATAAATCAAGGCCATCACAAAAATCACAGAAACAATGAAGGTTGGCATATAGCTGATTATAACTAAAAATGTTCGGCATAATGCAAGCTTGATAGTCATTATGCGTAAGCAGGCTAAGTCTGAAATGCTTGATTAAACTTCCCAAGGGCAATAGCAAGACATCCCCTGGCTTGAGTTTAGCCAGAACGGACACTGCTACAGAATTAATAAAGTTTTGCGCCATAAATTCCACCAGCCAGTGTAATAATTTTATGGCAGATAGCAAGCCTCTAATACTTTTGTGGAGGGTCATAAATATTTCATCATCCTTTGACACCTACTTATACATTATGGTATAAACTTTTCGTTGTTTAGATCCAGAAGGACAGATATGGTCAACACGACACTTAAAAAACAGAAAACGACAACCCAACTATTGGGTTAGTTTTATGTACTCAAAAAAAGCGATGCAATGGTGAAGTATACGCTTGGTGAAAAGGCTAAGCGTATATTCGCTAGCAAATATCAATATCACTTACCAACAGAAAGTGAACTCGAAGATGAATTAAAACGAGAGGTAGAAGCTTTGAAAAGCTCCACTAACAGCAGTAAAACTCTGGGTCGCAGTCCTTAGCGAAGAAGTCCTCTTCAAATAACTCCCGATCTTTAAAGTAATTTTCCCAGAGCTTTTCTTGATCCTGCGCAAAATGACTTTTAGTATACTGATTGTAAAACTCTGTTTCATTGGCAAATTTTTGGTTTGCGATAAGAAATCCTTTGCGTAATTTAATTCACCCGTCAAAAGCGCTTCCATCTCTTCCTGATTTTTAATTCCTGCCAGAACTCTAATAAAGCTATTTCTCATACAACCCCAGTTAATTAAACGAAGTTATAACACATAAGCGGCCAAAAACTAAGAAAAGATCTGATTTACAAATATTACCCAAGGGACTGGGACGAGCCAAATTAACCGCATTATCAGCAAAATGCTAGGAGATAAGGTTTGCAGTCTTGAGATTAGAATTATTGATTTAATCCAAAACTCGTATACTATTTATTTGTTCAAATTGTTCAGGTAGATGGATTTTTTAAAAAACTTAAGTCCGATTAAGCTAATTGCTATTGCCGCAGGCGGCATTGCGGTTCTGCTGATGCTACTTTTCTTAACGATGAAACTCGCCTCAGCCCCACTATCGACCCTCTATTCCGACCTTTCTCCTGATGACAGCGGCATGATCATCGCTCGATTAGACAGCATGGGTATTCGCTATGAAGTTCAAGACGAGGGTAAAACCGTTCTTGTCCCTTCCGGCAAAGTGCTATCGCTACGCATGAATTTTGCGCAGGAAGGCATACCTAATACCGGCAGTATTGTCGGTTATGAAATCTTTGATAAATCAGAAGCCATGGGCACTTCCCAGTTCGTACACAATGTCAATTTAGTGCGCGCACTCGAGGGAGAGTTGGCTCGAACAATTGGCAACTTGCAAACCATTGAAAATGCTCGTGTCCACTTGGTTCTTCCCCGCAAAGAAATGTTTTCTAAAGTCGGCTCTGAACCCACTGCATCGGTAGTCTTACGCATGCGCGGCGCGCAAAGCTTGACCAAACCAGAAGTAACGGCAATCACCCACTTAGTGGCGACTGCAGTTCCGGGACTCAAACCAGATAACGTAACCATCGTAGATAACCGCGGCAAAGCTTTAAAGCTTGGCGCCACCCCTGAAGGTGATGCGGCAGCATTAACTGAGAACTCCGCTGAATATCAAAGAGCTGTGGAAGAACGCTTGCAAAAAACCGTTGAAGATCTTTTAGAAAGATCAGTTGGGGTAGGAAAAGTAAGGGCAACTATCGCCGCAGAAATTAATTTTGACCGCGAAGTGATTAATTCAGAAATTTACGACCCCGACGGCCAAGTACTACGCTCAAAAAGAACTTCTGAAGACAATGACTCTGAAAGAGAGGCTAGCTCCAACGCCTTGGGTGTTGCCACGAACTTGCCGGGTGGACAAGCAGCAGGTGGTGGTGGTGGGCAAGCGGGAAGGACTAAAAATCGTACTGACGAAGTAAATAACTATGAAATCTCCAAAACCATCACTAATAAAATTAGTGAGAGTGGCCGCATTAAGAAACTTTCAATCGCGATCTTAGTCGATGGGACTTATAAAATTGAAGATGCCAAAGATGGTAGCGAGCCAAAAACAATTTATTCCCCGCGTACTGAGGAAGAATTAACTAAAATAAAAGCCTTGGCATCTTCGGCGATCGGGATAGACCCTAAACGTGGTGACGTTATCGAGGTAATTAACATGCAATTCTCTGATGAGTTTGTCGCCGTTCCACAAAAAGAAAAACCTTTTGATTGGCTCAAAAACGAATTAGAAACTATCGTGCAAACGGTGGTAATTGGCGTGGTGATCATCATGCTAATTTTACTGGTAGTTCGCCCAATATTAATCCGCACGCTTGAATCTAGACGGCAAACTGCAGCAGAACCTGAACTGCACGATGTAATTGCAACGATGCAAGAAGCTGCGGCAACAAGACATCAACAAGCCGAAGAAGTAGAGATGGTAGACTTAACCGTTGGGGAAGATAAACGCAAAGCCAACATGCTCAAACAGGTTAATGAAATCGTTGAAAAACATCCGGAAGAAACCGTTTCTATTCTTCGTAACTGGCTATATTCATCCGAGTAGGTAACTTTATGAACGACATGAAAATAAATGGCGTGGAAAAAGCAGCAATGTTTATGATGGCCATCAATCAAGATATTGCCGCGAAGATTTTTGCCATGCTTGAAGACGATGAAATTAAGGAAATTTCCCAAGCAATGTCTTCGCTTGGCAATATCAACGCTGAATCTATTGAAAAAGTAATCCTTGAGTATAGCGGTGAAATGAACACCACTCTTTCATTTGTTGGTAACGTGCAAAACACTGAACGCTTCCTCCGCAAAATTATGGGTAAAGAGAAAGTTGATGTTATCCTCGAAGATATTCGCGGGCCAGCAGGCCGAAACATCTGGGATAAGCTGGGCAACGTCAATGAAGAAATTTTAGCTAACTATCTCAAAAATGAATACCCCCAAACTACCGCTTTAATACTTAGCAAATTGTCCCCCGCACAATCTTCTAAAGTGCTCGCATCATTTTCCTCTGAATTTGCATTTGAGGTAATCAAACGAATGCTAACGATGGATTCAGTTAAAAAAGAAGTACTGGAACGGGTTGAAAAAACTTTACGCACTGAGTTCATCAGCAATCTTACCAAGACTCAAAAATACGATAACAACCAAGTTATGGCGGAGATCTTCAATAATTTTGATCGTACTAATGAATCTAAATTCATGGAATTACTCGAACAACACAGCATTGAGTCTGCTGAAAGAATTAAGAGTCTCATGTTTACCTTCGATGATATGATGAAGATCGATACTGTCGGTATTCAAGCCATCCTCAAGTCAATCGACAAATCAAGATTGGCACTTGCCTTAAAAGGCACTAATGAAGAAGTGCGCAAAAAATTCGTCGGCAATATGTCCCAACGTGCTGCCAAAATTCTGCTTGAAGAAGTCGAGGGTATGGGTCCGGTGCGGGTTAAGGATGTGGACGAAGCGCAAGCCGAAATCATTACCGTTGCTAAAGATCTTATCAACAAAGGTGAGATTGAATTATCTGATGGTGGCGATAGCGACCAATTGGTATATTAATATGTCATCAGCACAAGTAATCAGGCTCAATCTAAAAGACTTTAAAAAAGTTGCAGAGACCCCTGTCGAAGAGACGATAGACGTGCAAACTATGGAGACCTTAACTATTCAAGAGGAGCCAAAACCTCAATTTTTAAGCATCACCGACTTCGACCTTGATTCAATTAAAAAAGAAGCCTTTGACCAAGGTTATAAAAAAGCTAAAGCTGAAGCAAAAGTCGAACTTGAGCATGCACTGACTGCCAATCAGGAACAGCTCTTATTGATTGAAGGCCGTTTCTCAGAAACCACTGCCATGCTGAGTGATGAGTTAGCAATGATCGAAGATGAAGCTGCCAAACTTGCTTATAAATTAGTTGGTAAACTAATTTATGAGGAGTCGGAGCTCATGGAAAAACGGATCCGCGGCTTTTTTGAATCGGTTTTTCAACGCCTAAAAGACCAAGGAAAAATCGTTATTAAAATGAAGCCAGAAATCTTCACTAACTACGGTAAAATTATCCAAGAGCTTGCCCAGAAACACCAATTAGCTTTAGAAACCGTTTCTAGCGAAGACGCAGAAGCGAATGTAACCGTCAATTGGCAGCACGGCCATTTAGAATTTATCCCCTTCCCGAAAGTTTAAAAAATTCACTTGTTCCAAGTATAAGTTGTTGTAGCATCTTTTAAACACTATAGGAGGTACCTATGCATTACTCTCTAATCAATAAGCTAGCAGAAGCTAAATCCCATAAGGAATTCAAAAAATTTATCTCAGAATACTCCGGCGATACAGTTACGATTGGTGACATGTGGACAGAATTTATTCTAGGAATTAATTATGATGGCGCGATTGAGAAAGCAATGGAGTATCATGAGTCAATCGTACTCCAACAACTCGTAGAAGCTGCAGGATCAACCCTATCATACAAAAGCGCTAACACTGTTTTTTCTTATGCCAACATTCATAACTCTCCAGCAATTCTTGAAACTATATTCCAGAATTCTATAGATCAACTCTATTCCGTTAATGATCGGTGCGACTTGAATTTCGCCGACGCTGCTGCACTTAACCAACTTACTAAAATGATCGTCTACTTAGAAAACACCGCTGATAAATTATCAGCTGAAGTGGTGGTAAGAATTTTGCTCACCGCAGCAAAAGAGAATAATGCAGAGGTAGTAGACGTAATTCTAAATAATGCTGGGACGAGAATCTCTAACGATAATATTGTTGAAGTTTTCTCAATTGCACTTAGCAACAACCAACCCGATATCATGCAAATGGCGGGCAATGCAGCAGGAGAGAATTTTTACTTAGACTATCTATGTGATACTTTCAAAACAGCTGCACTGAACGGAAATATCGAAGTCATCCAGACCATCTGGGATTTTGCTGGATCTCGGTTAGATTCAAGCACAATCTCAACTGCGTTCGCTTGGGCTGCTAGCACAGGTAATACTGATATTATGCAGAGCTTATATGATAATGCTAATGATGGCGCCTTGGACTATCTTGCCGATGCACTGTCACTGGCAGCAATCAACGGCCAAAATAGAGCTATCTATAAACTTAATGAAATTGCCAACGGGCGCTTTTCATCAAATGACGTATTAAGAGCGCTTAAGCACGCAATTGATAAAGACTCAAGTTATACCATAGAAACACTATCGACAATTGCTACCGACGATATTTCAAATGAAGTGTACGCTTATGCCCTAGGGCATTGTCAAAAAGGTGCGCTGAATACCGAAATTATCTATGCGGATATTGCAGTTGAACATGGCATGCTTGCATCATTTAATGCCATTCGTAATTGCCAAAAAATAGATACTCTGGTCAAGGATTTATTTGTTACCAATCAAGACCTAGCTAGCGACGAAACCCTGCTGCTTACCCCTGGCGAAATAGTTTAGCCAATTGCTGGTAGCAGAGATCCCACTGTCACTTTTCAATTGGCAGTGGGGCGTTAACGTATTTATCATCAGTGCCGGGTGTTTTCACTGGTTTACTTGCAACTGGAGCTGCACTACACTTTTTCTCTGCATAAATGGTGTCGAGGAAGTCGAGGCGATCTTTGGCAGCTTCAGTGGCACGCGCCACTTTCATTTGCGTAGCAATAATACACTGCGGGTACCTAGCATAAGAAGTAATATGCTCATCCTTCCTATCCAAAGAACGCATAATATATATAGCTTCCGACATTGCGAATTCCAGTTGCTGACAACTCAAATGTTTAAGTTCTGCGTCGTATCCTTCGAAAACCTTAATTTCAGGCGAATGGCAGGTACATCCTGCTAAAAACATGGTAAGCAAACTAAGCGTTCTTTTCATAAAATACCTTTTGCTTTATCAAATCCTAAAATCGGAATTGTTTCAACTATAACTTGCCAAAAATGCCGCACAGCATTATATTGTCAGCAACCATAGAGTGCCCTTGTGGTGGAATTGGTAGACGCGATAGACTCAAAATCTGTTGCTGCGCGAGTGGCTTGCCAGTTCGAGTCTGGCCAAGGGCACCATTTATTATTTATATGTCTTACAAAAAAATACATCCCATACTCTATCTGCTTGCCTTAGTCCCACCACTTATGGGCGCAGGCAATTTTGTTTTGGCTAAGGGCATGACCGCCGAAATCGGACCATTTGCGTTATTATTTTACCGCTGGTTTTTCGCGCTATTATTTATGACCCCTATCATCGCGCATGGGATAAAAAAAGATTGGAAAGAAATCATCAAACACCGCAAATATATATTTTTCACATCCTTACCTGCAGTAGTTTTATTCAACACTTTTTCTTACCTAGCGCTTCGCAATACCGACTCTATGAACGCCTCGATCCTAACTTCGACCTTCCCAATGTTTGTAATTATTTTAGAGAAAATTATTTTTGGAGATAAATTCACCTCCATCAAATTCGTATCCGTATTACTAGCTATGTTCGGCGCGATTACCATTATCATGGATGGACAATACTTCATATTAACCAAGCTATTTTCGTCCTGGGGGGATTTACTCGCCCTTGCCGCCTCATTCACCTGGGCGACGTATGCAATATTACTTAGAAAGCGTCCCGCAACCATTAATAACCGTAACTTCACCTGGGCGATGATGGTTCCTGGAGTGGTAATTATCCTACCGCTATATTTGATTGAGGAAATATATTTTATTCATACCGATATTACCTCGTTAAACTTCGCACTTACGATATTTTTTCTATCGTTTATGGTTTCAATTGTTGGACTTTTAGCCTGGAGTTTTTCGGTAGAAAAACTTGGAGCGCTCAATGCTAGCTTGTTCTTTTATTTCGCACCCGTCTTTACTATCATCCTATCGATTATTTTTTTAGGTGAAGTGTTAACTTCCGCAAGGCTAATTGGTCTATGCTTCGTGCTATTTGGTGTAACACTGCCAATTATTAGTAACGTGTTTAAAAAGAAAGAGCTCGAAAGCGCCGAGGGGCTTTAGGTTTAGCCAAAGTGAGGTGTAGGATAATTTGAAAATTAACTAGTCTAAAAAGTGCAGTTTGCTTCATCTTAATGACTTCTATATTTCTAGTTCCTTGGATACTTGAGTGCTGTAACGCTCCCTAAAAATGAACCTTAAGGAAGGGAACTGGGGGAATTGCAGGCCGTTTTTAGGTCAATATAGTTTACGAAGTAAACAACTTTTCAAACCGAATACCCTAGGAATTTTAAACGATAATTTCGCTTTTAGATCATTTCACTATGTTGAGGACAAAGATACATGGCTGGGATGGAAGGATTCGAACCTTCGTATGACGGTATCAAAAACCGTTGCCTTACCACTTGGCGACATCCCACCGTAGACTGTAGGGTCAATATATTGATATGAGCGAAACTTTCAATACTTTTTTCAATAAAATTCCATAGCTAGCCGATTATTTTTATGTTAGAAATATTTAACATCCTCAGTATGGAACGAAAAAATTGATATGGCGCAGACACAAAACAAAAGACAAACCAAAAACTTAAGCATCAACTTCGGCCCCCAGCACCCAGCTGCGCATGGTGTTTTACGCCTAATTTTAGAAATGGATGGCGAGGTCATTGAACGCGCCGACCCACACATCGGTCTTCTGCACCGCGGTACCGAGAAGCTAATTGAGCATAAAACTTATACCCAAGCTGTGCCGTACTTTGATCGACTTGATTACGTATCTCCCATGTGCCAAGAGCATGCTTTTGCCCTGGCAGTTGAAAAACTAGCAAAAATTGAAGTTCCCTTACGGGCGCAATATATCCGCGTCTTATTTGCGGAATTGACTAGGCTCTTGAATCACACCTTAAATATAACCACTCAAGCACTCGACGTTGGCGCAATGTCCCCACTCCTTTGGTTATTTGAAGAACGCGAAAAAATGCTCGAATTTTATGAACGAGCCAGTGGCGCACGTTTCCACTCCAATTATTTCCGCCCTGGTGGCGTTGCTAAAGACCTTCCCGGCGGTTTAGTTGAAGATATCCATAAATTCCTCATCCCCTTCCTTAAGGTTGTGGATGACATGGAAGGTATGCTAACAGAGAATCGCATCTTCAAACAAAGAATGGTTGATATTGGCGTAGTCACTGCTAAAGAAGCAGTTGACTGGGGCTTTTCTGGACCAATGTTACGTGGCTCAGGTGTGGCATGGGATTTACGCAAAGCGCAACCCTATGATGTCTATGACCGCATGCAGTTTAAAGTGCCCGTAGGCAAAAATGGCGATTGTTATGACCGCTACTTGGTACGTGTTGATGAAATGCGCGAATCAGTCAAGATCATCAAACAATGCCTAGAACAAATGCCCACTGGTGACTTCCGCACTCAAGACCGCAAAATCGTACCGCCACCCAGAAGTGAAATGAAGGTTTCAATGGAAGCCTTAATCCACCATTTCAAACTTTATACCGAAGGATATGACGTACCCGCAGGTGAAACTTATACTTGCGTTGAAGCACCCAAAGGTGAATTTGGCGTGCACTTAATTAGTGATGGTAGCAATAAACCCTATCGTTGTTATATTAGAGCACCAGGATTTCCGCACTTGCAAGGCTTGGAATTTATGAGCAAAGGCCATATGCTGGCAGACGTAGTGGCCAACATTGGCAGTATGGATATTGTATTTGGGGAGATCGATAGGTAAAAAATGTCAGGAATGTTTAAAGAAGTGAAGTTTACACAGCCAAAAACTTTTGAATTCAACAAAGAGAATGCAAAGAAGGTACAAGAAATTATTGCCAAGTACCCAAAAGGGCAACAGCAAAGTGCAGTAATGCCTTTGCTTGACCTAGCGCAACGCCAACATGATAACTGGGTACCAATTGCTGCGATGGACTGCATCGCCAATATTTTAGAAATGCCCGTCATGCGCGTTTATGAAGTGGCAACTTTCTATACCATGTATAACAAACAACCCGTAGGAAAACACTTGATCCAAGTATGCCGTACAAGTCCATGCTGGCTGCGCGGTTCCGACGAAGTAACCGCAGCTTGTAAAAAGAAGCTCGGAATCGACGTTGGCGAAACGACTACGGACGGTAAGTTTACCCTAGTTGAAGTGGAATGCCTGGGTGCCTGCGTTAATGCGCCAGTTATACAAATTAATGATGACTATTACGAAGACCTTGATGGCGCAACTACTGAACGGCTCATCGAGACTTTAGCGCGTGGGCAAAAAGCCCCCATTGGCTCGCAAATTGGTCGCCAAGCCTCTGCACCAGAAGGGTTTAATATCCCGACAGCAGCTCCAGCTACCCGCAAAAAGGCTAAGAGTAAATAATTTTTCTTAACCTCCCCCTAGTATGACTGATAACAAGCAGTTGTTAGTTTAATAGGAATGCTAGTTATGAAAAATTTTATAGAAAAAAGATTCCCTGAAGATATCGCTTATATGAGCATCGGGGGACCAGAGTTCTCAACCGACGTACTCATCACCGCAAGTGGCTTTGAACAGCGCAATATTAACTGGGCGCAAGCAAGGTGCAAATATGATATCGCTTCCAGCCTAACTGCAAAAAAACAACTCGACGAGCTAATTGCCCTTTTTAGGGCGTGCCGCGGGAAAGCCTTAGGCTTCCGCCTCAAAGATTTCACCGACTATACGGCTAAAAACCAGCTAATTGGCCTAGGAAATGGCAAGCTAAATCAATACCAACTTACTAAAACTTATACTTTCGCTGAACAAGAATATGTCCGGCTCATCTATAAACCAGTACCTAATTCAGTGAATATCTGGATAGATAATTTAGCAGTAGACTTTGACTGCGATTATTGCACTGGGATCATAACATTAGCCCAAATTCCTGAAGTAAATCAAAAGATTGAGGCTTCGTTTGAGTTTGATGTCCCGGTTAGGTTTGATACCGACAGGCTCTCGACCAATTTACTAGATTACGCCAGTGGTAACGCTCTCCAAATCTCATTGATTGAGATTAAAACTAAGGCAATGTAAAAACATTGCTGTTAAGCGAAAAATGTAGTATTAAATAGGGTCTAAAGTTTTAGAAATTGATGCGAATATTTGTTCCAGCTCTAGTTTGTCTCTCGTTGCTTTCGTCAACAGCTTTGGCAGATACTAAGATCAGCAAGGTAGAATACCTTGGCAATCAACGCATTACCAAAGAAACAATCTTTGCTTATTTAGAAGTCATACCGGGCGAAAAACTTACCCAAGAAAAATTAGATGCGTCGGTCAAAGCGCTTTTTGGAACAGGTTATTTCTCTGATGTTAAAATCGCCGTCAAAGGCACTACACTTATTGTTGAGCTAAAAGAAAACCCCCTAATTAACAAAATCGCCTTTGAAGGTAATAAAAAATTAGAAGATGACGACTTGATGAAAGAGCTTTCGATGAAGCCTTATACCGTATTTTCTTTATCTAAAATGCAAAGCGACTTAACGCGCATCACCCAAATCTATCAAAAAAAGGGGCTCTACTCGGTTAAAATTGAGCCAAA
This sequence comes from Rickettsiales bacterium, assembly GCA_044446225.1. Classification (GTDB taxonomy): domain Bacteria; phylum Pseudomonadota; class Alphaproteobacteria; order Rickettsiales; family Midichloriaceae; genus JBIOER01. Next base: position 17,491 of record JBIOER010000008.1, read on the forward strand.
GAAAATCGTCCTCGATGAGAACCGCATCAACCTTGTTTATGAAATTGAAGAAGGTAAATTTGCTAAAATCAAAGAAATCAACTTTGACGGTAACAAAAATTTCTCGGACTCTGAACTGGCAGAAACGATAGTTTCAAGAGAAGAACGCTGGTATCGTTTCTTCACGAGTGCTGATTTATATGACCCTGACAAAATGGATTATGATAGAGAAATGATCCGCAGGCTTTACCTCAACCACGGCTATGCTGACTTCAAAGTCACCGCCGCTACCGCAGAAATCTCCCCAGATCGCGACTCTTTCCTACTGACCTTCGTTATGGAAGAAGGCTTGAAATATAACTTCGGAAATTTTAAGGTCGAAAGCGAAATCACCAAATTGGATACCGAGAAACTTGCCGAGCAAATCACGATTCAAACTGGCAGCCTCTACACCAAAGAAGATATTGATAAATCCATCGATAATATTACTAATTACTTAGGTAATCACGGTTATCCGTTTGTAGATGTACAAGCAATGACCTACACGCACCCAGAAACTCAATTAGCTGATGTTACCTTCCGCATCAAAGAAGGTTACAAGGTATACATACGCAACATCAATATTAAGAAAAATACCCGGACCCTTGATAAGGTAATCAGAAGAGAGTTCAGGATTGCCGAAGGCGATCCTTATAACGTTTCAAAAATTCAACGCACTAAGCAACGGATAGACAATCTCGGCTTCTTCAACAAGGTTGAATTTAAAAACGTTCGCACGGATGAATTTGATAAAATGGATATTGATGTTGAAGTCGAAGAAACTTCAACAGGCAGCATGAATTTCGCCGCTGGCTACAACACCTCTTCAGGAGCTTTGGGAAGCGTCTCACTCAGCGAAAATAACTTCCTGGGCAAAGGGCAGAAAGTATCGTTAAGCTATATGCTCGCCCAACTTCAATCTAACATTACTTTCAGCTTTACCGAGCCTTACCTATTTGATAAAAACCTTTCTGGTGGCTTCGACGTATTTAAAACTAAAAGCGAGTATAAACGTGATAGCGGCTACTCCACAAGCATCTTAGGATTTGGCCTAAGAATTGGCTACGATATGACTGAGCACTTATCTCACGGCATGAGATTTACCCTTAAAACTGAAGATGTAACGGATGTGGCGCAGAATGCCTCAATGTTCATTATGTCCCAAGCTGGAAAGAACACTGTATCGGCAGTTGGCCAAACATTTGCCTACGACCGGCTCAACAATCGTATTGAGCCTACCGACGGCTACTTCCTCAAATTAGACCAAGACGTGGCTGGTATTGGTGGGAAGTCACGTTATGTGCAACATGAATTTTTAGGGGTTTACTATAAGCCGCTCTACAAGGATGATGTGATTTTCAAGTTATTGGGGCGCGCCGGCAATATTTTTGGTTATGGCGGCAAGAAAGTTAGGTTAAGCGATCGTTATTCGGTTGGTCCAGATATGCTCAGAGGATTCGATTCTGCAGGAATTGGACCAAGAGATAAGAAAACACTTGAAGCTTTAGGTGGAAATTCCTATTATTCAGGACAAGCGGAAATTCAATTCCCTCTCGGACTTCCATCTGAGGTAGGGGTGAAAGGCGCGGTGTTTACAGATTTCGGGGCACTCTTTGGTTTGGACGAACAAAACAAATCAGGGATATACCAGTCAAATAGCATTAGAGCATCTTCGGGCGCTAGTATTATTTGGAAATCGCCAATGGGTCTGTTAAGTGTGCACTACGGAGTGCCGTGGAGGAAGGAGTCTTTCGACGATATAAGAAAGTTCTATTTCAACTTTGGTACTAAATTTTAATAATCAGGTTAAGGAGTAACTATGTCTATAAAAACTATTAAAACCACTACTATCGGGCTTTTAGCTGCTACGTTCTTAGCAGTTAGTGCTTCTACAGCTTTGGCTGCCGATACTATGATTGTTGATACTCAGAAGATCTTTGAAAGCTCTTCTGCTGTTAAACAAATCAGAGAACAAATCGACAAGAAGGCAGAAGAATTCAAAAAAGATTCAACTGATAAAGAAGCCTATTTCAAAAAGAAATATGACGATTTAGAAAAACAAAAATCCGTTCTTAAAAAAGACGAATTTGAACAAAAGAACAACGACCTAGCTAAAGAATTTGGCGAAGCTCAAAAGAAAGTTCAAGACAGCAGAACCGTTCTTGATAAAGCCTATACTGATGCTATGCAAAAAGTTGAAACTGTATTCAATGACGTTGTAAAAGCTGAAGCGACTAAAAAAGGTGCTAAAGTTGTATTGCATAAGATGCAAACAATTTATTCTGATACTAGCTTAGATCTTACTGATCCAGTACTAGCAGAACTAAACAAACAGATGCCTAAAGCAACTGTTTCTTTTAGCGCAGCTTCAAGTAAATAATACCGCCTAGATTACTAAACGCCCATCTACATATTAGGTGGGCGTTTTTATTTACCATTGCAAGTTTCGTCAAACTGGCTATAACTATAGAGAAAATCCGAAGGAACATGGCAAAAGAAGAAGTATTAGAGTTTAAGGGTAAAGTGTTGGAATTACTTCCCAATGCTACCTTTAGAGTGCAACTTGAAAATGGGCACATCATAATCGCTTACACATCAGGTAAAATGCGCAAAAACAGAATTCGTGTACTTGTTGGCGACGATGTAATGGTTGAAATGACACCCTACGATCTTTCAAAAGGTCGTGTGACCCACCGCCTAAAGGCTCCTTTGCCTGGCGAAGTCACTCCGCAAGTTCAACAATAAAAGGTATTTATGGCAAAACTAATACTCGCCTCGGGCTCTCCAAGAAGGAAAGACCTGTTAACTTCTATTGGTTTTGCACCTGATGCAATTATCCCACCTGACATCGATGAAACGCCAAAAAAAGGCGAAAAGCCGTTGGCTTACACCAAACGCCTTGCTAAAGAAAAAGCAGAAGCCATTCAAAAAGATCATCCTAATGATGTAGTTATTGCAGCCGATACAACCGTAATAACCCGCGGGAAAATTCTTGGTAAACCTGAAGATGCTGCTGAAGCGCGCAAGTTCCTTAAAATGCTTTCGGGGCGCCAACACACAGTCATCACCGGTATCTGCGTAAAATATAAGGATACTTTAGTTTTGAAAACCGCGCAGACCAAAGTTAAATTTAGCCGCATCAGTCCTGAAGAACTTGACTTTATGATCGCCTCCAACGAATGGGTTGGTAAGGCTGGCGGATATATGATTCAGGGAATCGTTGCTGCATTTGTTATCTCAATCAACGGCAGTGTGAGCAACGTAATTGGCCTTCCGCTGCATATCGCTAACAACGCCCTCTGGAGCGCAGGCCTGCGACCTAAATAATCAGATGACAAAACCAGAGGTTTTGACTACAATCTTAAGCATTATGAGAATAGAAATCCAACAAGCCAAAACTCAAGTTGAGCACTCAATCGATTTGCTCAAGAGGTTCCTTTGACTTTGATAGCGCTAAAAAGAGCCTCGAAGACTTAAACGTAAAAGCTGAATCCCCCGAACTATGGAACGACCAAAAGGCCGCGCAAGCGCTGCTGAAAGAACGTACTTATCTGGCAGGAGCAATTACCTCGATTGAAAAACTTACAACTGACTTAACTGGATTTGTCGAATTACTTTTCATGGGAGAATCAGAGGGCGATGAAATTGTCGTTAGCGAGGCCGAAAATGAAATCCTGCAACTGGCAAAAGAAGCCAAACTAAAAGAGGTTGAATGCCTATTTTCTGGTGAAGTAGACTGTAACAGTTGCTTCCTTGAGGTTCATGCAGGGGCGGGTGGAACTGAGAGCCATGACTGGGCTGAAATGTTATTCCGTATGTATTGCCGCTGGGCAGAAGAGCATAAATTTAAGTGTGAATTAATCGATAAATTTGTTGGCGAAGAAGCGGGGATTAAGTCTGCCACCATAAAAATACTTGGTCACAACGCTTACGGCTGGCTTAAGAACGAAAGTGGTGTGCATCGCTTAGTGCGAATTTCCCCTTTTAATGCGGCAGGTAAACGCCATACTAGCTTTGCTAGTGCTTGGGTCTACCCGGTAATTGATGATACCATTAGCATCGAGATTAAAGAATCCGACTTACGCATTGATACCTACCGCTCTTCAGGAGCAGGCGGTCAGCACGTTAACACCACAGATAGCGCCGTGCGAATCACGCACTTACCATCAGGAATTGTCGTACAAAGCCAAAGTAACCGCTCGCAGCACAAAAACAAGGATGAATGTTACTCGATGTTACGCTCCCGCCTATATGAAGCCGAGATGCAAAAACGCCTCCAGGAAACGCAAAAGCAGAATGCTAGCAAAACTGAAATTGGCTGGGGCAATCAAATTCGGTCGTACGTCTTACACCCCTATCAAATGGTTAAAGATGCCAGAACCGCTCATGAAGATACCGATACCAAAGCGATTCTTGATGGCCACATCGACGAGTTTATGATAAAGAATTTAGAATTAACCACCTCAGGAAAGGGCTTAAAAAAATAATGTTAGCAAGGCTCCCCAAAGTAGAAGGACAATACCGTGAGAACTTCGATCTCGGAAAGCTCTCCTGGTTTAACGTACCAGGTATCGTCGAAATTTTGTATAAGCCGGCAAGTACTTCTGACCTCTGTCAATTTTTGGCCAATAAGCCAAAAGATATACCAGTGTTTGTCTTTGGCGTTGGCTCTAATATCCTTATCCGCGACAGCGGCTTTAAGGGTGTAGCTATAAGATTGGGGCGTGAATTTAACTACCTGAATTGCGACAAGAACATAATAACCACAGGTTGCGCTGTTTTGGATTTGAACTTGGCACTTTATGCTATGGAAAATTCGCTCACCGGGCTTGAATTCTTCTCAGGAATTCCTGGAACTGTTGGCGGGGCACTCGCCATGAATGCTGGCGCCTATGGCCGCGAAATCAACGACGTATTAATCTCCGCAAAAGCTATATCTCAAACTGGAGAATTAAAAGAGTTTACTGTGGATGAGATCGGCTTTACATACCGAGGGAAGTCCCTGGATTCCTCGTGGATTTTCACCGAGGCGACCCTGCGTGCCGAAGCAGGAAATAAAGAAGAAATAAAAAAACGAATTGAAGAAATTCAACAGCGGCGCGCTACAACCCAACCAATCAAAGCTAAAACGGGTGGTTCAACCTTCAAAAACCCCGCCGGCCATAAAGCTTGGGAGCTTATCGATAAAGCAGGCTGTCGTGGGCTGCAAATCGGAGGAGCCAGTATGTCCTCCCTGCACTGTAATTTTCTTATCAACGATGGTACCGCAACTGCTCAGGACATCGAAGATCTAATTAAAGAAGTTAAGCATAAAGTGGCGCGAACCCAAGCAATTGAGCTGGAAGAAGAGATTAAAATATTTTAATCTAGCACTTATACCAATTCCAGTTTTTAAATTTTAAAATGGAATTAGTAAAAGACTGGCAATTTAAAGGTCGTCGCATGGTATACATACCATTACTTCACGGGATAATGCGATTAACTTTTTATAAACGTACATGACAGAAGTATTTTTTACTCTCGTTTTCAACCAGGGAAATGTCATCTCCGCATAGGCGGAGATGACAAAACTTGAAAACTTATGTTCAGTTCCCCTGTATATATTTTATAGTCTACAGCAACCAAATTGATGACTTAAGAGATGGTATAATTTGAAATCGAGCGCGCCGTTAAGGAGACAAAA
>JBIOER010000009.1:0-21240 GCA_044446225.1 Rickettsiales bacterium
AGTTAAAAAGGAGAGAGTGATGAATAAGAAAGAAATTAAGCATCACGTATATAGTGAAGAAGAGATTGAACTCCATTATACTAATGCGAAGAAACTCTTTGAGGAAGCGGTAACTATAGTTGCTTTTTACTTTGACAAAAAAGGTAATTGTCAGCATGGGGCAAGATACCTGGAAACTTTAACAGACATCTCATTGAATAGATGGACATCAAAGTTAGGTAGTTCTATAACCGTTGCACATGACCTAGATGATTTGCTAGGAGAGAATTCGATATACGGCAATGAATTGCATTATGCTTCTTGCTTAGCAAAAAGTTTTGCTGCTGATAAGAGTGAATTATAGATTGCAGATTATAGGTATCTATGTTATCTGCATCTGGTATACTCAAATAGTTGAGGTTTAAAATGGGAAATAGTGTAAATAACATCAATGCTTCTAATGAAATATCTCGTTATATTGCTAGCTCTACAACATTTGAAGAAATGCACGCTTTTCAAAAGCAATATAGAGCAATGGTTGAAGAATATGATAATACTCCTTCACTGAAGTTAATGTCCACTATTGAAGCAGGAAAACTCAAAAGCTTCAAGTGTTGGGCACCTCAGGCACTAGAGAACAAGGACAAAGTAATGCCTTTACTTGTTTCTAACATGTTAAAAGGAAATATATTTTCAGTGAGTATTTATGATAGTCTTTACGAATTAGATAATAAGCCAGATTTAATTATAGATTATATGAAATTGCATAAGGACCCAGACCTAAAAGAGCAATTCCACAAACATGGTGGTGGAGAGGACTCAAGAGCTATATTATCTGCTGAACACTGGTTACAATCACATGAAGCTGCTGACATTTTTAATAGTAGTAATGCACAGTTAAGCCTTTGTGCTGTAAATGATATGTTACATATAACAAATGAATTCCTTCACTGTTGATTGGTTCTAGCAACAGATGTAGCAAGGTAGAATGGTTTCAAGGGGGTGTTCCCATAATAGCTTCTTTAATTAATAGGTAAATACAGCCATAGGAATTCCACCCCAACTTATCTACTGCAAAAAAATATAATCCCATCTTCGGATTCGACATTCTAAAGGTGCGAAACGCGATATAGGATTTTAACATTTATACCCTTCCAAACATTAAAAGAATGGTAAGAGGTTAGCAAAGCTGATTGAGGGAATTTTGCAAATTGGTGTTTAGCATCCAGAGAGTGTTCAAAGAACTGTGTCAAGGGAGTAGTCAGATATCCAGCCTGTTGTGGAAGTGGATGTCTGATACATTGCTTAAAATTAAAGATTATCATGATCAATCATCTCAATCTTAGTGCTCCAGAACAAGCGCTGTTAATAGAGTCGGTATCCCAAAAGCTTGATATATCTTCTATAGCTATCGAAAAGGATTTTTGGGTATGTTGGCTGTTAACATAAGTTAATTAATGGCTTAAGTAGCGAAGGACTGGAACAGCTAAAGCGGGATTATATATCAATGAATGAGATGTTCATAATTGAGCCACCTGCCTTTCAAGATTTAGTAACCGCACTTACACACTTAGAGGATAGGCTAAATAATAGTATTTATTGAGTTTCTTAAGCGCCTACGGATTTATAAGTGGCGGAAGGAGAGGGATTCGAACCCTCGGTACCTGTTACAGTACACACGCTTTCCAAGCGTGCGCCTTAAACCGCTCGGCCATCCTTCCCGTCGAAGCTAGCAACATAGCTAATATCTTGGCTAAATTCAAGTTAAAGCTGAGCTTGCTTCTAATAATTGCGGGTATATATTTGTTCTAAATAATTTAATTATTGCCATGCAACAAACAACCACCAAGCTACCAGAAATGAAATTAATCGGTATTACTTGCCGAACTAATAACGCCAGTGAAATGAACTCAGCTACAGCCAAAATTGGTGCGATGATCGCGAGGTACGCTCAGGAGGAGATCGCGCAGCAAATTCCTCTGCGCAAAAGCCCAATGACAACGTATAGTGCATATACAGACTACGCCAGCGATATGAGTGGTGACTACACTTATTTTGTCGGTGAAGAGGTGGAGTCCTTGGATGATATCCCTTCAGGGTTAGCAGCGCTTACAATCCCTGCGCAGCAATATACCAAAATCACTACCGAAATGGGTGCGATGCCTATGGTGTGTATTTCTGCTTGGCAGCAAATCTGGCAGGATGCTGATTTGGGCGTGCAAAGAAGTTATGCTACAGATTTTGAATTGTATGATATTCGCGCTAAGGATCCGCAAAATACAGTATTAGATATTTTTATCGGCGTTAATGAAGCCGCTTAACTTTAAGCGTCAATGCTGAAAAATATCAAAATCACCCCAACCCAGTAAATCCAATTTACAACGGGTAGGGAGGAAGCCGAAACACTCATTCGCTAAATCTAGGCGACCGGCGCGCTGAAGTAGTGCTTGGAGTTTATTGCGTAGTTCGTGAAGATATAATACATCGCCAGCTGCATATTCTACTTGAGCCGGCGTTAATTCTGCCGCGCCCCAATCTGATGATTGCTGCTGTTTATTAAGTTTTGCACCGATTAACTCCGCGCAGAGATCTTTAAGCCCATGTTGGTCAGAATAGGTGCGGGTTAAACGGGAGGCAATTTTAGTGCAAAAAACATTGGTGAAATCTACTTTTAAATAATGATGGATGATTGCCACATCAAAGCGGGCAAAGTGAAAAATCATTTGACGTGCTGGATCGCTTAAAAATTTAATTAAATTAGGCGAATCATATTTCGCTTCTGGGTAATGAACCACATGAATTGCACCAGTTTCATCACTGAGTTGCACTACGCACAAACGGTCGCGGTGGTTGTTAAGCCCCATCGCTTCGGTATCTATAGCTAGATCACCTTTCAAGGTAATATTGCTTGGTAAGTCAAATTTGTGGTACTGTGGCTTTTTCATCTTCGTTGTCATCATCATATTTATCAGGATTATTCATCCTCTCTTTCCAAGGTATTACCACAGTTTTCTTATCATGGAAATTATAATCTATCTCAACTTCAACTCTGCGATTAGGCATCAAGCAAGAAATAAGCTGCGCACCTTTATGGCCTTCGCAGTTGGCATATTCATCGGTTTTACCCATTGCGCGTAGTTCAACCACAGAAGAATCCAATTTCATATGGGTATTAAGATAGTCGCGCACGGTATCGGCACGCCTTTGCGCTAGTTTTTGGTTGAACGCATCGCTACCAATCCTATCCGTATAACCAACTATCTTAAGGTGAGTGATTTTATTTTCATCTAGAATTTCAATTAACTTATTTAGCGTTTCGATATACTCGGGTTTTAAATCATGCTGGGCAAAATCAAATAGGGTCACTCTTTCCTGAATCATAGCTAAGTCAACTGACTCAACAATTTCCTCGTCAGTACATTTATCACCAGGAACCATCCATTTTGTTCTAATGCATGAACCATTGCTATCGAATAAATAGGTTCTATTTGTTGTCTCAACGACATTGTTGGCAATAGAGGCGCTTGCGCTACTTGCAATAAAACTAGACATTAAAAGAGTTGTGATAATTTTATACATACTCACCTCGTTTTTTTAAGAGTTTAGTCTCCTCACAAGTAAATGGCAAATAAAATATTAGGAGGTTTTGGCACGTCGATTGCTTGATACATCGCTACTATAATTTTACAGAGGGATTCTATGTCTTCATTATTTAACGGTGCAATTAGCGCCTCAGTATCCAGTATGAACGCTGTCGGTCAAATGACTGAAGGGTATTCAGGGAATATTGCCAACGTTAATACCATGGGTTACAAAGGGTTCGATACTCAATCACAAAGTGTGGTGAGTTCGACCGGCGCTTCTGCGAGCGGTGTATCGAGCGTTTCACGTCAGCTGGTAGATCAACAAGGTATTATGACACAAACCGATGTTTCAACGGATTTAGCAATTGATGGAGCTGGGTTTTTCATTGTTACAGACACAGTGTCGACTACAGGAGGGATTGGAAATACATACTTCACTAAAGCAGGTTCATTTAGAAAAAACTCTGCGGATCAATTTGTTAATTCTGCTGGCTACATATTAAGTGCATGGCCAGTTGATGCGAGCGGTAATCTTCCACAAACTAAATCCCTAATTTCATCACTAGAACCAGTAAATATAAATCAAGTTGTCTCGCAAGCATCTGCAACTACAACAATGGATTTTGGCGCCAATCTTAACGCGGCTGAAACAGTTGCAGGCGGCGGTGTTGCAACGGTTAATATCATTGATTACGGCCCAACAGCATCACCATTTAACTCTAACATTGGAGCGAGCGCGATATTATACCCAAACCCCACCAACCAATTAACATCTGGTGATGGTATGACTTTCGAAATTAATGGACTAACCAGCATCCTAACCTATGGTGGATTTGCTCAATCTTTTACCTTTACAAATACGGCTACTGATTTAGTCGCTAATGGTACAACACTACTAACTAGCGACGAGCTACAATTCCAAGTTGATACGAGTACAATAGTCGGGATTACAAGAGGGGCAGGCGCTAATAACTTGGAAGTATTAGAAAATATCGCCAACCAAATTAACCAGACAACTGGAAGCTTCACCGTCAAAGCTCGGGTTATAAATCAAGGGGCAACTTCAACGCTATTAATCTCTCCTACAGATGCTAATTTCTCCCTAACTTTTCTAGGGGATCTAGCCTTCAGAAACTCTTTGGGCTTTACTGATACAGAAAATATTCCTGCCTTCATTTCGAGCTCAACAAGTAATATAGTAGGTCGATTTGCCAGCTTACAAGATTTTTCAAATCGATTGACTAGTATGGGTTTTACCTCCGCAGCTTTTTCTGATACGGGAATTGGTGGTGCAGTAACGTTCCAATCAGTAAAACCAGTTGCAATTGGAAATTATGATCAATCTGGTCAAGGCACTAACTTTATGGCCGAATTCGGCCTAACTGCAGGGTACCTACAAAGTGATTATGACCCATATGATTCTAAAAATAATATGTCTGGTGGAACTTTTGAAGCGCACTTTTCGCAGAACGTCGAGATTTATGATTCACTAGGTAATTTACACATTTTAATTGTTAGTTTCCTAAAGCTAAATACTAACGAATGGGCAGTGGAAGTTTATTCTGGCGATTCATCTGAAGTTACTATCCCGGGAAGAACTGATGGTCTATTACAAGCGGGTACCGTTACATTTGATGGACTTGGTAACTTGTTGTCAATTAACGAAACCACGCAGCAAACAAAAAGTGTTAACATTGCTTCTCCTAACTCTCCTTTGGGCGCAACTATCGGTCAAACTCTAAGTATTACTGTTGGTGGCGCAACTTTCGCATATACTTATGGTCCAATGATTGCGAACAGTAATGAGTTTACTGCCGCCGGTACTGGACTAGTCACGGGAACTGGAGCCAATGCTTCTACCGATCAATTCATTGTAACAGTCGGTTCAACTGCAATTACTACAACTAGGGGGACTGGTACAACCAACCTAGCCGTTCTAGAGGACATAGCAAACCAAATTAACTTATCGAGCGGTCCAGAGGCTGCTCATGCCAGTGTAGTATACGATTCAGCTACATTAAATTACTCACTTCAAGTTGAACCTGTCGATACCACTTTAGCAGTAGCTTTCTCTGAAAGCCCAACTGGTTTACTCGGAACGCAATTAAATATCTTAGCTGCCAATAATTTAACAGCAGATAGTTTCGAGACTATTTATGAATTAGCTGAACAGATGAATAGAACAACTGGCCCAGATGCAATTCAAGCTGAAGTGATTACAGGAAATACCCCTGGCACTTATAAACTTCGAGTTAACCCTAAAAATCCATCTTTATACATGTCATGGGGCGGTACATCTGCTCTCATCTCGGCACCACTGGGGAACAATTCGAGCACAACGATCGCTTCTGCATTAGGATTAACCAGCACTTCCGCAGCACAGCAATTAGCAAGTATGACCAACCCAATGTCAATTAACTGGGCAGCTACAATTGGAGCTAATGCAAGTTCAATTGGAGTGACTTGGGGAAACATTGGAACTACTTCTGGTATGAGCCAAATTGCTAGTAGCTCCGCAATTGCTATAAATGACCAGAATGGAGTTTCAACTGGTCAGTTAAACGGAGTTGTTGTTGATGAAAACGGTTATGTTATTGCAACTTTCTCTAACAACCAAACTCGACAAATTTATAAACTAGCAATTGCTGACTTTGCAAATCCAAATGGACTTGCTGCAGTTGCTGGGGACGTATTTACCGTGAGTAAGGATTCTGGCCCGCTTAATCTTAAGGAAGCTGGCACCGACGGCGTGGGAACCATTCTTTCCGGGACTTTAGAGGGTTCAAACGTTGATATCGCAGCTCAGTTAACCAACCTAATTACCGCGCAAAGGCAGTATCAAGCATCTGCAAAGGTAATTAACGTTGTTGATGGACTGATGGATGATTTATTACACCGTACCTTCAATTAATAGGTACTAATACCATTTAAAAAGAGCCCCTAAATGGGGCTTTTTTTATTACTTGATTAAATTTTAACCACCACTTTTCCAATGTGCGTTCTATCTTCAAGGCGCTTAAGTGCGTTAGGCAAATCATGAAAGGCAAATACCGAATCAATTTTTGGTTTAATGGGATGCTCAGTAATGAATGCGTGAGCTTTTTTCAGCAGCTGCGCTTTTTGTGTGGCTGTCTTAGAACGTAGAGTTGACCCAATAATGGTTAAGTTCTTCATTAGCACTGATGCCATATTAATTTCACCTTTTGTCCCCTGCATCACTGCAATACTAACGTATTTTCCTTTAGGATTAAGTGCAGAAATATTGCGACTGACAAATGCGCCACCCAACATATCTAGTACCACATCTACCTTGATTTGTGACCAATCACCGTTGTAATTTAAGTAATCAGGAGTGTCGCGGCCGGTAGTAGCGTAAACTTTCGCGCCAACTGCGTTTGCACAGGCAATGGCAAAGCTGCCAATTCCACTGGTTGCTCCGTGAACTAACACCGCTTGCCCTTTTTTAAGTTTGGCGAGGGTAAATAAATTTAAGTAACAAGTCAGAAGGGCTTCTGGAAGGGCTGCAGCTTCTTCAAAAGTCAATCCATTCGGTATGGGTATAACTAATCGTCTATCTACACAGACGTGTGTAGCATAGCCACCGGATGGTAATAGCGCACAAACTTTTTGCCCAGTACCGGCAATGATTCCCGACACTTCAAGTCCGGGAACGACCGATCCATCGGGTGCTGGGTAAATCCCTTGAATCTGCATCAGATCTGCACGATTAATGCCGAGCGCTTTTACCTCGATTATTACGTTTGATTTTTTGTTACTTAAAGTGAGTGGGCTGAGGGTTAAATGGTTTTGCTCTATTTTCCATGCTTGCATATTTTTACCGTTTTAGAAGGGGTTGCAGAATTTACTTTACTGCATCAACAATTTTTATGCATCATGAGAATGCTCAGTGCCGGTTATCCATTCCATTAAACTTGAAGACGAATCTATTGCTGAATTGTAAATGCTTTCGCCTGTATGATAGGCATCATTATATAGATGTTCTCCTGTGATATACAGGTTATGAGCCGAGTCGTATGCTGGGTTAATCACATTATCATAGCCCCAGAGTGTAATTCCTTCGGAAAGTTGTGTTGCTCCATGCACAACTCCATCTTTGAGCATAACAATGTTTTCCACAGCTATATTTGTTGTGCTTACCGCTCCATCATAAGTCCATACCATCATGTTGTTAACTTGCCCTGCTATATACATACCGCCATCTTTAGCCATCATTGCCCCTGCTTCCAGCGCTTCACTTCCTTTAGTCAGTGCTTCATTTACAGTCCACACAACTGTAGCTCCTATCTGCTGAGCTCCATATACCACACCATCTTTTACCATATACGCGGCTGTTCCTAGAACTTCTCCAACAGGAGTCATTACATTATCGTAAGTCCAAACTACTGCATCGCCAATTTTTTGTGCGCCATAGACGACACCGTCTTTAATCATGAATGCGCCGTCTTGAATTGCGTGACCAACAGGAGTCATTACATTATCGTAAGTCCAAACTACTGCATCGCCAATTTTTTGTGCGCCATAGACGACACCGTCTTTAATCATGAAAGCGCCGTCTTGAATTGCGTGACCAATTGGAGTCATTACATTGTCATAAGTCCAAACTACGGCATCGCCAATTTTTTGTGCGCTATAGACGATACCGTCTTTAATCATGAATGCACCATCTTCAATTGCGTGACCAATTGGGGTCATCACATTATCGTAAGTCCAAACTACTGCATCGCCAATTTTTTGTGCGCCATAGACGATCCCATCTTTGATCATGAAAGCGCCGTCTTGAATTGCGTGACCAAGGGGGGTCATTATGTTGTCGTAAGTCCAAACTACTGCATCGCCAATTTTTTGTGCGCTATAGACGACACCGTCTTTAATCATGAATGCACCATCTTCAATTGCGTGACCAAGGGGGGTCATTATGTTGTCGTAAGTCCAAACTACGGCATCGCCAATTTTTTGTGCGCCATAGACGATCCCATCTTTAATCATGAATGCACCATCTTGAATTGCGTGACCAATTGGAGTCATTATGTTGTCGTAAGTCCAAACTACTGCATCGCCAATTTTTTGTGCGCTATAGACGATCCCATCTTTGATCATGAAAGCGCCGTCTTGAATTGCGTGACCAAGGGGGGTCATTATGTTGTCGTAAGTCCAAACTACGGCATCGCCAATTTTTTGTGCGCTATATACAATGCCGTCTTTAATCATATATGCTCCTGCTTCCATCTTAGAAGCCAGTGGCATTAGAGCGTTGTTGACAAACCACGTTACGCCATCTGCGCTCTTCTCCAGTACATAAACGGCAGCGTCTGGGGTGTGGATAACGGCGTATTTAGCACCTTGATACCCAAGATATGTCGCGACAAAAGGGCTAAGAGCAGCATATTTTGCACCGCTAACAACACTATCGACCAGGTTGCTTTCAGAAGCTATTTGTTTAGCTTTATCAACTATTACATTCTGCGTGGTATTGGCCGTGGTTACATTTTCTACTGACATGATAGCTCTCCCAATTTATTCGTTATTTGACTCAAGTAGTCTAGCTGTTGTTTCATGATGTTGTGATTTTGCAAGGTCTACAGGCATTAAACCATATTTGTTTTTCACATTGATAAACTTTTTATCAAGCAGAGTAAGCACCTCTTCATGACCATTAAGTGCGGCTAAATGATAGGCTGAGTTTCCGTCACGATTAAGCGCGTCTTGATTAGCCCCCTCATTTAAAAGTTCTTTTACTACTGAAGTGTGGCCATTGCGTGCTGCATTATGCAGTGGGGTATCAAAGCCAATTCTGGTATTGGGGTCCATCCCATGTTTATATAAGTCTATAATAAGCTCCGTATCGCCAGACGAGGCGGCAATTAAGAAATCTTGCTTGTGCCTGAGATTTTCGTCGAATTTAGTCATATTCTACCGTTAAAGTTAGTAATTCTATATTATTACGAATTAGTTAACAAATGATTAAGATTTGAAAATAAAAAGCCCTCTCGGTTACGGTCTTTTTCTAACTTCCCTCATTTAGTGCTTGCGGGAGAGTGATAATTTTTCTATTTTTATCAGGCAAAAACAGGATTCACCTATGTTAAACTTTTTCCGTACCCGAGCTAACAGCATCTACATCAAGGTATTGATGGCATTCCTTGTATTCACTTTCGCTCTTTGGGGAGTGGGGGATATGCTGCGTAACGCCAATATTGAGCTCGCACTTCAAGTGGGGGATCAGCATGTTGATCAATTTAAGTGGCAAAGGATGTATCAACAACAACTAGCGGTAATCTCTGAGCAAATTGGTAGAACCCCAACTAAGGATGAGATTCTGCAGCTAGGGATTGATAAATTCATCGTCAACAACGCAATTGATCGACTCCTATACTTGGAAGAAGCTAAAAATATGAATCTTCTGGTCAGCGACGAGATGGCCAAAATGGAAATTGCTTCAATGCCGCAGTTCCAAAAAGACGGTAAATTCAATAAAGATGTTTTTGCGAGTATCTTAAGACAATCTGGTTACTCTGAAATTAGCTTTTTGGATATGATCAAAGAAGAGATCGCTATACGCTCATTAATTACCGCAGTTACAGTAAATAAGACTATGCCCGATAGTTATATTGATACCTTCCTCAAAGCCCTGGCGCATAAACGCAGTGGTAAAATATATGAATTAAATTCCGCTAACTTAACGGTTAATGCGCAAGCCACTGATGGCGACATCACGCGATTATATGAAGAAACTAAAAAGCAATATGGCATTCCTGAACAAAGACAAATTGAGTTTATCACCTGGGGTATTGGGGATATTAAGGATGATATCGCGGTAAAAGACAAAGAGTTAGAGGAGCTTTATAATTCTCGAGTCGCAATGTATAGCGTTCCTGAGACGCGCAGTGTTTCCCAACTGCTATTTAAAGATGAAAGTAAGGCGAAAGAGGCTTATGACCTTATTCAGCAAGGACAATCATTTAATGAAGTCGGTAAAAAATTCTTTCCGGATAAAAAGAATTTCATCATGGCTGAAAAAGTTACCGCTGGTTCTTTAGACAAAGAGATTAACGATGACATTTTTAAAGCTGAAGCTGGCAAGCCGACTAAAGTTTTTGAAACTGCCTTTGGTTGGCATATATTTTTGGTAAATTCTATTACTCCTGCATATACTAAGCCATTAGCTGAAGTGAAAAATGATCTCAAAAAAAGTTATCTTGATGAGAAGAGGTTCGAGCAGCTTTCTGAGCTATCTCAGAAAATTGATAAAGATATTTCAATGGGTGAGGACTTAAAAGCTATAGCAGCTAAATATTCGCTTAAGGTTAATGAAGTGTCTGGCTATGCAAAAAAAACTACTGCGAGTAAATTTCCAATTACAAATAATGAATCGTTTATTAAAACTGCTTTTGCTACAGATTTTGCGGCGACTAGCTCCGCAACGCCTTATAAGGGGCAAGAAGAGTTTTTTGCGTTAATGGTTAAAAATATTGTTCCTGAATCTTTTAAGCCGCAAGCAGAAGTAATGGCGCAATTAAAAACCGCATGGGAAAACCAGCAACGCCAAAAAATATTTACCCAAAAGGCCGCTGATTTTGCTCAGTCAATATCGAGTGTTTCTTATAATAAAGATTTAGCAAAACTACTCGGTGTGAAAGAAACTTCGTTTGAAATTAGCTATGTTAAGCCAGATCTTGCAGTTAGTCTTGATGCCTTTAGTGAAATTTTCAAATTGAAAGTTAGTCAAGCCACCGATCCAATTAAAGTTGGCGATAAGTACCAAATTGCATTCCTGCAAAAGGTACAAATTGTGGATACGGCTTCTTTAGTTGAAGAGCGCAAGAAAGTGCAAGCTCAGCTTTTTCAAGAAATTCCTGAAGAAATGATACAGCAATATTTAGACAGTCTTCGTGTTAAGTATAAAATTGTGATCAACAAAAAATTATTAGACATGTAATGATGAGAAAATTCGCTAATGCTATTCGTTTTCTCTCTATGGATATGGTGCAGAAAGCTAACTCAGGTCATCCTGGTATGCCCATGGGTATGGCAGATGTCGCTACCATTCTTTATAAAAAATATCTAAAATTTAATCCTCAAGATCCGCTTTGGCATGACCGCGACCGCTTCATTCTTTCTGCCGGGCACGGCTCCGCTTTACAATACAGTATTTTGTATTTAACCGGATACCAAAACATGACTCTGGAGCAGTTAAAAAACTTTCGCCAACTTGGTGCGATTACAGCAGGTCACCCAGAGCTTCATCCGGAAAGTGGTATTGAAACCACCACGGGGCCTTTGGGGCAGGGGCTTGCCAACGCAGTCGGCATGGCAATTGCTGAAAAAATGCTTAAAGCCCGTTACGGAAAAAAATTAGGCGATCATAAAATTTATGTAATTTGTGGTGATGGCTGCCTCATGGAAGGGATTTCCCAGGAAGCAATCTCACTTGCTGGCCATCTAAAACTAAATAACTTAGTCGTGTTATTTGATGACAATAATATTTCTATCGATGGTGATACCAATCTCACCACTAGCGAGAATCATATTTTGCGCTTTAGGGGAGTAAATTGGAAAACCATGGCCATTGATGGCCATGATTATGAGCAGATTGATAATGCGCTCCACAGTGCGCAAAAATCATCTAAGCCAGTATTTATTGCCTGTAAAACCAAAATCGCTTGGGGTGCACCTACCAAGGCGGGTACGAACCATGCGCATGGTTCGCCACTGGGCGAAGAGGAAATTAAAAAAACCCGTGAGGCTTTGGGTTGGCAATCCCCACCTTTTGAAATTCCCAGCGAAATCTTAAATGAGTGGCGTGCATACCCGGCGCGTAATTTAGAAGGCTATAAAATATCAAAAGAACGATATGAAAAATCACGCCTTAAAAAAGTTTTTGCTAATAGTATGCGCGACTTATCTACGCTGTTTATTGAAGCGAAAAAAGAGTTGGTGGCATCGCCGGTTAATGAAGCAACGCGCGCCTCATCCAAACGAGCATTAGAGCTAGTTGCCGACAAGATTCCCCAACTGGTAGGAGGATCAGCCGATTTGACTGGGTCAAATCTAACTAAGGCTGATAACCAAGAAATTATCTTCCCGAGCAAATTCAAAGGGAGCTACATTCATTATGGAGTACGTGAGCACTTAATGGCTGCTGCTATGAACGGTTTGGCAATCAGTGGTTTTATTCCTTATGGCGGAACTTTCTTGAGCTTTACCGATTATGCGCGCCCGGCAATCCGCCTTTCTGCATTAATGAAACAACGTGTGATTTATGTAATGACTCACGATTCAATTGGTCTAGGTGAAGATGGGCCGACTCAT
This sequence comes from Rickettsiales bacterium, assembly GCA_044446225.1. GTDB lineage: Bacteria > Pseudomonadota > Alphaproteobacteria > Rickettsiales > Midichloriaceae > JBIOER01. Next base: position 12,894 of record JBIOER010000009.1, read on the forward strand.
CAACCAGTTGAGCATTTGGCAGCCCTGCGTGCCATGCCAAATTTATATGTATTTCGTCCTGCAGATGTGATTGAAACCTTAGAATGTTGGGAGTTAGCCCTGCAATTACAGTCTAGTCCTTCGATCTTAGCCTTAAGCAGGCAAGGCACAGCACAAATAAGGCTTGCTCATGAAAAGCAAAATCTCTGTGCTAAGGGCGCATACATAATCAAAGAGTTTGCGGCTGCATTTAAAGTGACGATATTTGCTACCGGCACCGAGGTTAAAGTGGCATTAGATACTGCCCAACTGCTTGAAGCCAAAGGCTTTGGCTGCCGTGTAGTCTCGGTTCCATGCAAGGAGCTGTTCTACGAACAAGATATGGAATATCAAATGATGTTTTCATGTAACTCGAGTTTAAAAGTTGCGATTGAAGCTGGTGTAGCGCAAGGTTGGGAGCGCATTATCGGCTCACATGGATTGTTTATTGGTATGGAGACTTATGGCGCTTCCGCGCCAATTAAAGAGCTTTATGAACACTTCGGTATTACTGCCAAACAGGCGTTTAATAGGATTTCGGAGTTGTTTGCAGGGAGCGTATCCTAAACATATTCGCTAGCTAAGCGGATGTAATTATCCGCCGAGATTTGGATATAATCAATTTCCTCTTGCGTCATTGCGCGGAAAAATTTCCCCGGGACACCCGCCCATAACTCTTTTGATTTAACAACTTTATGTGGCGCGATTAAGCTACCAGCAGCAACCATTGCTTGCGACTCTACAATTGCATTGTCAATCACTTTCGCCCCCATCCCTACGAATGAGTGGTCGTGTAAATGACAAGCGTGTAATAAGGCAAGGTGTCCCACCGTGACGTTTTTGCCAATAATGGTTGGGCCGTTATTGCGATTGACGTGAATGATTGTCCCGTCTTGAATATTTGTCCCTTCGCCAATTCGAATGTGGTTTACGTCCCCACGCAAGACGCAACCGAACCAGATGTTGGCCTTGCTGGCAATTTCAACGTCACCAATAATTACCGCATTGTCTGCAATAAAAGCATCACTGGCAATTTTTGGGAGCTTACCTTTATAAGCGAGGATGATTGCCATTATTTTTTCTTCTTTTTGGGTTTAGCTTTTGCCCTTGGCTTAGCCTTAGTTTTAGTCTTAGCTTTTGCTTCCGGCTTCTTTTTAACGGGAATGGTTCTAGCGGGAGCGAATTTCTTTTTCTCTTGGGCGGCAGCTAATACGCCCACGGCTTCATCAACGGTAACTTCCATTAGGTCATGCGCTTTCAAAGAAACAAAATTACCCTGATATTTCAAGAACGGTCCGAACCTGCCAACCCCTGCCAGAATTTCTTCTTTAGTTTCAGGGTGAAGTCCAACTAAGCGCGGTAGCCTTAGTAGTCCAAGCGCAAATTCCAAGTCAACATCAAGTGGACTTTTACCTTTTGGTAATGAAGAACGCTTAACTTTTCCTTCCACGCCAAGCTGAACATAAACCCCATATGGTCCTTTGCGGAGGGTGACTTCAATCCCATGTTCATCAGTACCGAGGTTTTTAGGAAACTCGACGGCACCTGTGTCTTGTTCACCTTCAACCATTGCACTTGCTGCAGATGTTAGTTGATAGATATACTTACATTCGGGGTAGTTTGAACAACCAACGAACGCGCCAAATTTACCAGCTTTAAGCCCTAACTGACCAGTTTTACAAGTCGGACATTTTTTATCTTTAAGGCTTTCGGGAAGGATGAATTGCAATAATCTATCCTCAATTTTTTTGATGATATCAGTATTTTTAATTTCAAGTACGGCGTCAACCAAAACTTTGAAGGGTTCCCAAAAAGTGTGGAGAACTTTTTTCCAGTTCATTTCACCTTCGGCGATTTCATCTAGCTCATCTTCTAACTTGGCGGTAAAATCATACGCCACATAACGGGTAAAGAATTCCGAAAGGAATGCGCTGACGATTCTCCCTTTGGCTTCTGGGAAAAACCGTTTTTTATCGAGCTTTACATATTCGCGTTCTTGCAGAATTGAAATAATTGTTGGGTAAGTTGATGGGCGGCCAATGCCAAGCTCTTCCAACCTTTTAACCAAACTTGCTTCGGTAAATCTTGGCGGGGGTTGAGTGAAATGTTGCTTTGGCTCAAGTTTGTCGAGGTCTAATGGTTCACCCTCTTTCATTTCGGGGAGGATTTGCTTTTCTTCATCTTCTTCATCATCAACGCTTTCCATATACAATTTAAGGAAGCCGTCAAATACCATGGTGGAGCCGTTGGCGCGGAAGGTGTGTTTATGATCTGTGCTTGCGATATCCGCACTCACCACATCAAAAACTGCATTTTCCATTTGGCTGGCCACCATCCTTTTCCAAATTAATTCGTAGAGGCGGAAATGATCTTTATCCAAATATTTCTCTACTTTTAAAGGGGGAAGGGTAAAGTTAGTTGGGCGAATTGCTTCGTGCGCTTCTTGGGCATTTTTAGATTTGGTTTTGTAAAAGCGTGCTGCTTTTGGTAAGTACTTGTCGCCATATTCTTTTTCAATAAAACCACGGCTGCCACTTAAGGCGGTTTCAGAAACTACAACGCTATCGGTACGCATGTAGGTGATCAAACCTTGTGTCTCTCCAGCTATTTCAATACCTTCATAGAGATCTTGCGCCAGCTTAGAAGTTTTCTTGGCGGAAAAACCTAACTTACGGCCAGCTTCTTGAAGCATGGTCGAAGTGGTAAATGGCGGTTGGGGATAGCGATTCTGCTGTTTCTTCTCAACTTTATTAACCAAGTACTTGGCGTTTTGAAGGATCTCGACAATACTTGAACTTTGCAGTTCATTCTTAATTGCCATCTTATCGATTTTTTTACCATCGAACTGAATAAGCATACCGGGGATTTTTCTTTTTTTATCGCCATCAAAGATTCCTTTGATTGACCAATATTCCTCTGGCTTAAAACTCTCAATTTCATTTTCGCGTTCACACAGCATACGGAGCGCAACTGATTGTACCCGTCCAGCAGAACGGCTACCAGGGAGCTTCCTCCATAGTACTGGTGATAAATTAAACCCAACTAGATAATCCAAAGCTTGGCGCGCTTGCTGCGCCTGAATTAAATTCACATCTAAGTCTCGGGGATTTTTAATGGCATCGGTAACTGCTTTCTTAGTAATTTCGTTAAACACCACGCGTTTAACGATTACATTATCTAACAATCCTTTTTTTTGTTTTAGCACTTCTACTAAGTGCCATGATATAGCTTCTCCTTCGCGATCAGGATCGGTTGCGAGATAGAGGGTTTTTATCCCCCGTACAGTTCGAATAATATCGTCGATATTTTTTTTTGCTCTGGGCAATAATTCATAATCCACTGCAAAATCTTGATCGGGTTTTACCGATCCAACTTCAGATGGAATAGACCTAACATGGCCATATGAAGAAAGGACCCTGAAGTCCTTGCCAAGATAAGTATTTAGTGTTTTTGCCTTTGAGGGCGACTCTACGATTAATAAATCCATAAATTAATATTGCCTTGGAACGAATTAGGTATCATTATAACTATAAGATTTTGAATATTAGGGTTTTATAATTATGTCAAGAACAACATACTCATACAGTAGATCAAGTCTCCCGACCAGGAGAGGTAAAAAATCTAATTTTAAGGCGTTGATTTTACTAACAATTGCAGTATTTGCGGTGTATATGATCTCAATTGAAATTCATCCTAAATCCCAATTAGTCAGTGAAACTATTAATGAAAAAACCGCAGATATTAACTCTACCGAAAAAGTTGACTAAAGAATTAGAGGCGTATCTTTCTAATTTTTTAGAGATGCTTGCCGCTGAACGCTTCGCCTCGAAAAATACTTTGAGCTCGTATAAATTAGATCTAATAGATTTATTACTCTTACTACCTAAGGAACTGACCGCTCTTTTGCAGCCAGATTTAGAAGATTACTTTATCACATTAAGTAAGCGTGGGTTAAGCTCGCGCTCAATTGCACGGAAAATTTCTGCGGTTAAACAATTTTTTAAATTTCTTACCTCTGAAAAAATTATCCCGCAAGATGTCGCCATGCATTTAGAGCTACCCAAACTTGCAAAGTTACTTCCCAAAGCTCTTGATGTTAAACAAATAGAACAGATGCTTTCGCTTGCCTCACAAGACGTTACTCCAGAAGGATTGCGTCTTTATGCCATGCTACAGATATTATATTCAACCGGACTGCGGATTACCGAGTTAATTAACTTAAAAATCACTTCACTAGTTAAGGAGAGCCAAGTGCACGGCTCGTTACTAGTGATTATCATTAAAGGGAAGGGCGGTAAAGAGCGGCAGGTGGTGCTTAACGCAAGTGCTATTCTTGCCATGCAAAACTATATGAGCGTACGTCATGAATTTTTGCGCGGGCAAAAAAGTGATATTTTATTTCCATCATTTGATCAACAAGGACGGCTTAAACCGCTCACCCGGCAACGATTCCACCAGTTGATTAAGGAGCTTGCCATTATTTCTGGCATCGATCCAAAAGTTGTTTCTTGCCATAAGGTTCGCCATTCGTTTGCCACGCATTTGCTAAGTAATGGCGCTGACTTGCGCGTGATTCAAGAGCTCATGGGGCATTCAGATATCGCTTCAACGCAAATTTATACCAAGGTCGCCAACTCACACGTGCAGGAAGAGGTTTTCGCTAAACACCCGTTGGGCTTTAAGCGTTAGTTTATTTATAAATGATAAGGAAAATATCATTTCCGCGTAGGTGCTACTTATGTCCGGGATAAATTTTTGATGGCTGCTCTAACTTTGTTTTGCTATATGGTGAGGTAATAAGTTGTTTACTTCGTAAACTGCATTTTTTAGACGAGTTAAATTTTCGTTCCCCTGCATCGGCAGGGGTCCATCTCACGTTTTGTCAGGTACATTAGTTTATTTATAATCCGCCGGCAAGACCATGTAAATCCGCCTGTCTGGTACGGGTGGTAGGTGTTTGATAATTTTCAAATAGCCTCGGCCTAAAAGGTCGTGACCTTTTAGCGAAGCTAACTCGCGGAAAATAATAATGCGATTTCCTTTCTTAATTACCACGCAGCCATGCAACGTCTTGCCCTTCAACACGGGCAGGCTGCTAAGCAACTCTTCTAAGCTATCCAGCCTAATTGAATTCCCAACGCTGCTAATTTTTACCAGCGCATTTCTAAGTACCCTTAGCTGTAGCTCCATGTGAAGCTTGTTAAATTTATCGAAGTCCATCGTCAAATAGTTCAAGTCAAAATACTTACAAACTTTTTTTTCTGCTTTCTTAACTTCTTGCTCAATAAAATCACGCGTGCGAGCCGCATTTTTGGCAAGTAAGCTAAGGCGGGAAATCCATTGGTCGGGGTCATCTTGCTTGTTAATTAAGTTACGAAGTTTGATGCGATCAAACTTCTCATTCAAATTTGACGGATCGTCAACCCAGGTGATTTTCTTTGCCTTAAGTTCACTTTCAATCTGCTTCCGATCGACATTTAGTAGCGGTCGTACTATGTGCACGCCACTACGAATATCTAATTTTCGCATTGCTGCCAGGCCATCCACTCCTGTACCGCGGAGAATTCTCAGCAGGACAGTCTCTGCTTGGTCATTCTTATTATGGGCGACTAAAAGATGTTTTATTTTATTTTTAAGACAGTACTCAACCAGCAAGCGATAACGTTCAATCCTGGCCATTTCTTGAATATTGCTTTTGGGCTTTTTCCCTTCCCATTTAAGAATCGCACAAGGAATTCCTATTTCATTAAATTTGGCGGCGACATATTCAGCCTCCGCGCCAGATTCTTTGCGCAGGCCATGATCCACAATTAAGCCAGTTAGCGCAGCCTTATGGGGTTTTGCCCACGCTTGAGCTGCAAGGGCAAGATAGGTGCTATCTGCGCCACCTGACAAAGCAACCGCGATTTTTTTGCAGTTAGAAGGAAGGTGTGCATCGATAAGTTTCGAATTAATTGCCAATGTTCTATTTAAAGTTGAATGTTGTGTATACGCTAAAATGTTAATAAAATAAATCAATTAATGATAGCGCAGCTTCAGAAAATTTGTTTTAATCGTAGGTAGTACTTATGGTCTTATGGCAAAAAAATATAAAATAGTATTAGTTGAGGATGATCCTTTAAGCGCGAAATTAGCTCATGATTTCCTGGTGTATAAGGGATATGATGTCATTCACATCAATAACGGGCTCCATGTAATGGATGCGGTGCAGCTAAATAAACCAGATTTAATACTCATGGATATCCAGGTTTTTGGGAAGTCTGGTATTGAATGCGCCCAAGAAATTCGTGCTACTGAAGAGTTTAAGGATAGTTATATATTTGCGGTGAGTGCGTTTACTAAGGATAAAATTTTAAAAGAAGAAGAGATGCCATTGTTTGACGAATACGTAGAGAAGCCTATAGTGTTTAGTGACTTTATGGAGTTAATCCAATCTTACTTAATAGTTCAGAAGGATGATAAATGACAGCCAGAGTCTTAGTTGTTGACGATATTGACTTTAACGTCAAGCTTCTTGATACCAAGCTAAAGCAGGAGTATTACAACGTTTTCACCGCGTTTAATGGTAAAGAAGCCATCCAGAAAGCTAAAGAAGTACAGCCAGATATTATTCTGATGGATATTATGATGCCTGAGATGGACGGCTTTGAAGCCACCCGCATCATAAAATCTCAAGAAGAAACCATGCATATTCCAATAATTATGGTGACTGCCCTCCATGCTCAGGAAGACCGCGTGCGTGGTTTGGAAGCTGGCGCGGATGACTTTTTAACTAAGCCGATTAATGACCAGGCTTTGATGATTCGCCTAAAGTCCTTGGTGCGTTTAAAGTTGATGATAGACGAACTAAGGCTGCGCGATCAAACAAGCCAGCATTTCGGCGTCACTCCTGAAACTATGGAAAAGCGCAATAAAATAGAAGGTTCTAACGTCTTGGTAATTGAAGATGATGTGGTGCAGGCTAAAAAAATCAAAGACAAATTGATGGCCAAGGGCCTGAATGTTGATGTTTGTGAGACTGCGGAAGTCGCTAATGATTTTATTGCCGCTAAAAAATATGCTTTGTTGATTATTAGTACGCTACTTTTTTCAGCGGATGGGCTGCGACTATGCTCGGAATTCCGTAGTAAAGATGAGCTGCGCCATACCCCCATACTTATTATGATCGATGAACATGATGAAAGAACGCTCACTAAAGGTCTTGAAATTGGAGTGAATGACTATCTACTTACCCCAATTGATGCTAATGAGCTTATGGCAAGAGTCACTACGCAAATTAGGCGTAAGAACTACCAAGATCAGCTTAAAGATAATTACTTAAGCTCAATCGCTCAGTCGATTACGGACGGCTTAACTGGTTTACATAACCGTCGTTATTTTGATACCCATTTTAATAACATGGTAAATCAAGCGAAAACCATGAATAAAAAGCTTTCGGTTATTATGGTGGACGTTGATCATTTCAAAAAGGTTAATGATACCTATGGTCATCAATCGGGTGATGAGGTGCTTAAAGAAGTGTCGCGCCGTGTGCAACTAGGGGTGCGTACTGCAGATCTCTGCGCCCGTTATGGGGGGGAGGAGTTTGTTATTGTATTGCCAGACACAGATGCCGCAGGGGCAAAAGTGGTGGGGGAAAGGCTTAGATCTTATGTTGAAGGTATGCCGTTTCCGGTACCGGTTGAGCCAAAAACTATCAAGTGCACCGCCAGTTTTGGGGTGTCTGAGTTGAAAGCAGATGACACCTGCGAATCACTGCTTGGCAGGGCCGATCAAGGGCTCTACAAAGCCAAAGAAGGTGGGCGCAATCAAGTAGCCTTTATTGCTTAGCTTTTTTATCTTTTTGCTTATGATTGTGGCCATGGGTTTTATTGGATGGCTTCATATGCAGCTCATGTTTGCTGAAATGAGGATCCTGCTTGTGCGCAGCCTCATGTTGATTTATTAGTTTTATTGATTTGTTCCCTTCAGACATAAACGCCTCTTTTAAGGTTGATACCTAAATTATAGCATATTTTAAGGGTGATTGGGAATATTTATTAAAAATCAATATATTGCACCAATTGAATTGCATAATGCTATAGCTCGTCTCGGGTGGGGTTGGTATCACATAGGGTGAATTGTATTTCCTCATCACTATAAAAGGAATTTTCAAATATGGTGTAGCTCTGGCACGTCATATTCCCGACACGCTTCGCTATCTTTGGGGATCACGCTGGCAAATTCATCCAGCAGTTCTGCGTTGGGAATGCTAAAGAAATATTTCCCATTAATTTCTTGAACGGTTAAGTAGCCTGAATTAAGTAGTAAATAGGAGAAGAAGGCTTCG
>JBIOER010000010.1:0-18760 GCA_044446225.1 Rickettsiales bacterium
TATCAATGTTATGTAACAAATATGGATTGTGCACGGTAAATACACTGTACTCCTTAACCGAATAACCTGATGGGAAGTCATTCCCGTAAAGGCAAATTATTTGCGGTGATGACTGACATACTGGGATAAGTTGCTCTGAAAACGCCCAAAAGCGTTCACCAACCTCTTTATAACCATTACTCTTTGAAACAATTGCTGTTACTGAGATAACCAGGTAAATCCCGACAAAAACTTGGCGCCAACGTTGACTAAATCCATTATAGGCATAGTAGCCTACTGCAAGCGCAATAAATGGCGTAAGTAAGGAGGAGTATAATTCACTAACTCTACCGGCAAAAAATGCTGACGGGAAACATGCCGCAGCTGCAAACAGTAGCAAAAATACCACCTCTTGCTTTAGATGTTTTGCGTAACAGCCCCTAACCGCAGCCACCATAAATACAAAAGAAAGGAAAACTCCCAGTCCCAAAAATATTTTCCTTAAATCACCACTAAGGAACAGGTCCTGAGTATTACCAAGGAAAAACACGCTGCCAAACATCATTACTAGATTAAGCATAATATTTTTAACATTAGTTACCAGGCCATACCCTTTCCCCTCCTGTACTTGCTGGAGATGCTCAGCAAAAGGAAATACCGAAATTTGGTAGCGACAAAGCATATAAAGAGCAAACGCGCCCAAGAAACAACCAAACAGCCTAAGTGACGTTTTTGTATCGCGTGATATAAAGTAAAAAGCAAATGGCACTGCTGCCGCCACTCCATAAGAAGTTTCTTTAGTTCCCAACAGGAATAGGAACAACCCTAGAAATATAAAATAATTTTTACCAGCCTTCAAAAGATAGATTAGCAACAGTAGAATCGCCGTTGAATTGAGGTTTTGGCTTATAGTATCCATTTGGATAACTGAGGCAGTATTAACCGAATGGAATGCATAGATAAACGCGACAAACAAATTATGCCCGCCCCGCCCAAAAAGCCTTTCCGACAGCCTATAGAGCAAATAGATGTTTAACCCATAAAACAATATATTCAAACTTTCAGTAAAATACACCTGCCTTGAGAACAACTTATAATTTAGACCATTGATAATGATTTGCCAGGGCCTAAATATCACTCCATCGCTGGGCATAAATATATTTAAACCGAATTCTTTGGCGTGGTTCAAATGATAAATATCATCCAAACTTGGTAGATAAAAAATTGCCGGCGCATATAAAGCCATCACCGCAAAAATTAGTAAATATAAATAGCGATTTTCCGTCATGTTACGCAGCTAACCTCTCCCATGCTTCAAGAAACAATACGAAATTGGCTTTAGTATCTACCCGTTCACTTAAGAATAGCGTCAAATCATCCACCGCCTTGTCATAGTTTCCTTTAGTTAAGTACCCAGTATGTAATTGATATTTAAGGTAGAGTAAATATGTACTAGTCACATCCAGCTCACAATAATCTCGGATCTCTTTAAGCTTCCCTTCTTTGAACATCACACTCACTTGGCTACCATCGACGTCTAATTTACCTGGTATCCCAAACAGCGCACATACTTCATTCATTTTAACTTTAGCTGAGGCACCATAATCGGAAAACGCTTCAATTAAATCACAATGCCAATCCATTGAATATCGGTTTGAATAGCTATTCCACTTATCACCACTGCGGTGTAATCCGCGGCAGGGAATATCATAAAGCATCGCGCGGTATTTAAGTACTGGCAAGTCGAACGTCTTGCCGTTAAAAGTCACCAGTCGGGGCAAATTGCGATTTAACTTGTCAAAAAATCCTTTGATTAACTGCTCTTCAGTGAAATCTAACTCCCCGCCTGATTTGAGTTCCTTAATTTCGTAAACTTCGGTGCCATTTTCACCCGGCAAAATCGCAGCTTCAAGGTAAGAGATTGCCACCACTTTATGAAATAATTGCCTTGCAAAAGAGTTTTTACCGTCAGTAATTTGCAGATGGTAGTTGGCTAATTTTTCTTCAATTAGTTCTTCAGCACTCTCATAATCATTAAGTAAATTACGAGCAGCTTTAGTATCTACGACCGTTTCAATATCAAATACTAATAATGTTTTGTGCATAGGAATGCGCCAGTATTTTTAGCTTTAATACATCAACTATCATTTCGTGGCTAGCGTTTTTCTTTTTTTATAGGATGCAACTCCGATTCCACCCCCAACTGCAAATTCGAATTGCATTTTTCATTAGATCTTATATAAGATATTCTCTTCCAAAGGAGTTCAAAATGAAAAAACTGTTTTTCAGCACACTATATAACCAAACTATTATATTCACCCTTGCCATGCTTGGCTTTGTGCTGTGGAACCTCTCGCCGTCTCCTCAAATCTCCGACTCAGCATGGCACTTATTCATAATTTTTATACTTACAATTGCAGGAATTATAATCAATCCCATGCCCATGGGCGCAGTTTGTTTCATCGGTATCGCTGCATTAACCTTAACTGGCACGCTGACACTTGAAAACTGCCTAGCAGGTTTCGGTGCAGATCTCGTTTGGCTTGTAGTATTTGCGTTTTTCATCTCCCAGGGTTTTACTAAAACTGGCTTGGGTAATCGTATTGCCTACTATTTGATTTCCATATTTGGCAAAAGCACACTCGGCTTAACTTATAGCTTAGTTGCATCTGAATTTTTCTTATCCCCACTTATTCCCAGTGTAACTGCGCGCGGGGGCGGAATTATCTATCCAATTGCCCACTCGCTAAGCGAGTCTTTTGTTGATAAAAGCCATAAGGCGGTCTCCAATCGAACTGGCGGCTTTATTATGCAAGTTTGCGTCCAGTCCAACGTAATAACTAGTAGCTTGTTCTTGACTGCCATGGCCGCTAACCCGTTAATTGTTAAACTGGCTAAAGATGTAGGCGTTGAAATTACTTGGGCAAGCTGGGCAATTGCTGCGCTAGTTCCAGGAATCATCAACCTTGTGCTCATGCCAATGGTGTTGTACTTCTTTTACAAACCAGAAATCACGCATTCAGAGTCCGCACCCACTGTCGCTCGCCAAAAACTTGAGGAAATGGGTAAAATCAAAACTAACGAAATGATCATGCTTGCGACGTTCTTCCTCTTAATTGGCCTCTGGATTTGGGGTGGTCTGATTGGCGTTTCCGCAACCATGACTGCTTTAATTGGCTTCTCAATTCTACTCGTAAGTGGCGTTTTAAAATGGGATGATGCCATAGCAGATAAGCATGCTTGGCATGCTTTCATTTGGTTTGCCACACTGGTGATGATGTCTGGCTACCTAACAAAATCTGGAATCATTAGCTGGTTTGGTTTGTCAATCCAAGCGCAGCTTGGGCACTTAGAGCCGCACGTTGCCGTAATTATTTTAAGCTTAATTTACTTCTATATGCATTATCTATTTGCTAGCATTACTGCCCATATTACCGTGTTATTCCCCACATTCCTCGTCGTGTTCATTCACCTGGGAGTCCCCCCTGAAGCTGCAGCGCTTGCGCTTGGCTTTATGTCGATTCTCTCTGGTGGCATTACCCACTTTAGTATTGGTAGTGCACCAATTTATTTTGGCTCGGGCTACATGAAAACCGCCACCTGGTGGAAGCTTGGGGGCATCATCAGCGTGCTTAATTTGTTATCGTGGACATTGTTTGCCGGCCTATGGTGGAAATTTTTAGGCTTGTACTAATTCAATAGTTGTTGAATACTAAATGGATAATTAGTTATAAAAACCATGCAATTCCATGTAGGAATTTTCATCATTATAATCTCACTAATCGTTGGCTATCTTGGCGAAGGTGGTGCTCTACACGTGTTATTCCAACCATTTTCGGTATTAATAATTGTTGGCTCTGGTATGGGCATTCTTATTATCTCTAACCCCAAGCATTTACTACGCTCCATCTGGATTAACATCCCGAAAATGTTTTATGGCAAAGCTTACTCACGTGAGGAGTACCTTGAGCTCCTAGTATTCCTCTTTAACTTCTTCAGGTACGCCCGCCAACACAGTATGGTTGAGCTCGAAGAGCACATTGAAAAGCCCTATAAAAGCTCGCTGTTTAAACAATTCCCGCAGTTCCTTAAAAACAGAGAACCAACCGTTTTTTTGTGCGACTATATGCGCATGCTCACCTTGGGTTATGACAATCACTTTGAGCTTGAGAACATGATGCAAGAGCAAATCAACGCCCGCAAGGAGTATACCGCAGAAATTAGCGGCGCGCTATTCCGCCTCGGCGACACCCTCCCCGCGCTGGGAATACTTGCGGCAATCCTTGGCTTAGTTAACGCCATGGGCAGCGTGGATCAATCACCACTGATACTTGGCCACAAAATCGCCTCCGCGCTTTTTGGTACATTTATTGGCATAGCTTGCGCCTATTGCATTGTGAATCCTATGGGCTCATTTTTGCTAAAATTTGGCACCGATGAATCTAAATACCTTGAATGCATCAAAGCTGGAATCATCTCCCACGCGCGGGGAAACCCACCCTCAATTAGCGTTGAGTTTGCACGCCAAACCATAGCGATGAACTTAAAACCTAATTTCTTTGAACTAGAAAAAACTATAGAAAGCCGCAAAAAAATAAAACTGAAGGATTATGTCGGAAGAGAAAAAAGAGAAGCAGCCACAAGATAATAAGGCGATCGATAAAAAGAAGCAGCCCATTATTATTAAACGCATTACAGTTAGCGGCCACGGCGGCCACCACGGTGGCGCCTGGAAAGTAGCCTATGCGGATTTCGTGACCGCAATGATGGCCTTCTTCCTGCTTTTATGGCTACTTAACTCCACTCCCTCGCAAAAATTGCGCGGTATCGCGCAATATTTTGAGCCAACGGTCGGACTTACTGGCCAAAAAGGAATTGGCTTTGAAGGCGGTAAGGCTGAGTCGAACTCTGGCATTGGCTCTTATGATCGCCAGGCAGGTGTGAAGTTCGGCGTGCTTAGAAAAGGTAATATCATTTCCAGCCCGCAAAAAGGGCAAGCTGTTAGCATTGAAGAGTCTGAGAACGAGCATTTTAGCTTGGTTGAAGGCGAACTAAAGAAAGTAATTATGGGCGATAGCGAATTATCGCAATACCAAGATAGTATATTATTTGAGGTTTCCCCAGAAGGATTGCAAATTAAAATCACCGACCAAGATAAATACCCCATGTTTAAGGCAGGCAGCCCCGAACTCAGTATTTACACTAAAAACATTCTCAACAAAATTGCTAAATTAATTAAGTACTCGCCCAACTTCTTAGCTATTAGCGGTGATACCGACGCCGAAACAACCGCCCTCACCAAGGATTATAGCAACTGGGAACTTTCTGCAGACCGTGCCAATAACGCGCGGCGTTATTTGGTTCAGCAAGCTGGCATCCCGCCCGAGCAGATCGCCCGCGTAACAGGTCGCGCTGATACCGACCCCATCGATACCGCCAATGTTAATTCGCCCAAAAACCGCCGCATAACCATTACCTTGCTCCGTAACTCGGTGATGCCGTTCAACAAAATATCTGCACCGAAAGATCTGCTCTCTTCACCGGAAAAAGAAAATGTCGATGAGACCTTAAGGGTGACTGAGTAAGTTTGGTTGGTTACAACCCTACTGCAATAAAATTATCTTTGGCAAAATTACGTTCAGATTCTTTGATAAATCCTTTGCAGGCTACATCTACTGCTTGTTCTAAATATTTCTTTTTACCCTGTATATCTTTACAACCATCTGCCTTCATAACTAATTTTGCTACCTGCTCGATGATTTTACCTTTGGCCGCAGCATCCCTCACTACACCATCCGCTGGAGGAAATTTTTCAACTGCTTTATCATATATCTCTTTGGCAAATTTAGCTGCACTTGCAGCCTGTACTTGAGCCCCCCTACCCACATCATCATATTCTCTTGACCCCACGGACGTCACTACGTCCCTTGTTATCTCATTAACTATACCAGTATTTTTTCCTTTCAAAGCAGCAAATTCGTTTACTACATCTCGATTTTCATCTATTGCTTTCTTTAAATCACGTTCTATTATTTTTCCGAACACAAATCGCGCAATTATGCTGTTAAACTTACTGAACGCAGAAGTTAGTTCTGGCCTTAACTCACTAGCTGATATATCTTTTTTCCTAACCATCGCCCTTAAATGCGCTGCTAACCGCTTTGCGTTGTCACTTTGCTCAGCAGTTGGCTTAACTTTAACTTCTGTTGTTACGTTTACTTCTGTTTTTGGTTTTCCTTCAGCCAACAACTTATCCGCGTCCTCCTTTAATACAGGCTCGTACTGAGCGTATTCAATAAATGCATCTTTCAGGACATTATCTCCATTCTTAATTTTTACCATGATAGCTTCCCAAAAACCCCCCTCTTCTCCCTCCACAGGCGTAACATAACCATTAGCCTCATATACTGCTACCCAAGCCGCATCTTTTGCATTAGCGTTATTTTTAGCAGCAAACCTTCTATTATTTTTCAGATCACCTAACATATTTCCTCCATTTGGTTATATCTATGATACTGACACACAAAGGTTAATATCTGGTTAACGCCAATGAAAAAAGTATTTTACCCCCGTTTTTGTTTACCTGCGCAAACAGGTATCCAGGTTTTATGAGGGTTGCAAGATGGACCACTGCTATATGCAGGGGAACAGTTTTGTTACCTTCGGCAACTAGATTGATGACTTGACAAAAAGTATTTTACGCTCCTGTTCTTAACAAGGAAAATGTCATCTTCGCGAGAGCGGAGATCCAGTATTTGAGAGGCCTATAAGATGGGTCCCCGCCTCCGCGAGGACGACAAACTTAAAAGTTTATTCCCATAAGATAAGCGAATTTTGTCATGTACATCAAGATGACGCAAACTGCACTTCTTAGATCAGTTATTTTTAAGTTATCCCAGCTCTGCAAGCCGTATAAAAGCTGGATCTCCGCCTCCGCGGAGATGACATCTCTCATAGTTTGTCATCTTCACGAGGGCGGCATTTACTTAACTCGTCGTCCACCCCAAGTATACACCCTAACAAACTGCCTTAAGGCGGCGGCGGATGTTTGACGCTGGTATTTGCATCTGCTCACGATATTTTGCCACCGTACGCCGCGAAATCTTAATCCCCTGCTCAAACATAACTTTGGCAATCTCGTCGTCGGCAATAACAATGGTCTCTTTATCAATTAACTCCTTAATCTTAAGCTTTACCGCCTTGGTAGAGATTTGATCATCAGTAATACTTGAAGAAAGCGAGTTAGAGAAAAAGTATTTAAGCTCAAACACCCCCATCGGAGTTGCGATAATCTTATTGCTGATGCGGCTAACCGTGCTTTCATGCAAACCAACTTCTTTTGAAATATCATTTAAAGTCATCGGACGTAAATAACTAACTCCTTTGCGGAAAAAATCAAACTGCCGATTGGCAATCTCGGAGGTAATCTTAAGTAGGCTCTCGTTTCGCTGCGCCACGGCGCGCACTATAAAATTAGCGGATTGTAGCTTGTCGGTACAAAATTTCTTCTCTTCCTTCGCCTTGGTTCTAGTAAAAATACTCTCAAAGTACTTGGAATTCACAAAGATTTTTGGGAGGTTTTCTGTGTTAAGGGTAACTTTGATATCCCCCTTATCAGTAATATTTATAAACGCATCGGCAATATTGGTACGGGTGCTTTCTGTACCGAAATTACGCCCCGGCTTAGGGTCTAGCTCCTTAATCGCCACAATCATGCGTTTAAGCTTCTCTTCAGTAACCCCCATGAGCTTTTGCAACTTAGCGACCTCACCTTTGGCAATCAACCCTAGATTGTCCAAAAGGAGAGCGAATTTATCATTATAAAACCCATTTTCTTTAAGTTGCAGGGTTAGGCATTCTTTTAAATCAAAGGCATAGCAGCCAATTGGGTCCAACTTACGAAGCACGAGTAGAACTTCATTCAGCATGGCTTCACTTACCTTAATATTATTGCAAATGTCGGCAGCACCTTCGAGCAGATAACCATTATCATCAAGTAAATCGGTTACATATAGCCCAACAAAACGCGGTTTAGGATCGGTTAACTCGATGCTTAGCTGGCGCGTGAGATGCTCTTTAAGCGAGATATTATCGTTAGAGTAATTGGATAAAAAGTCCTTACTGGAATCGCTAATCTTGAAATTCTTTTCATAGCGTAAGTAATTTTCTTCCTGCCACTGATTTTGCTGCTCTGGAACCTCGGCATTTTCATTTTTAACCAGTACGGTGTTACTAACCAAATCCTCCCGTAATTCCACCTCAAGGAATGGGTTATTAAGCGCTTCATTTTGCATTTCACTCAGGAGTTCTGGGGTAGTCATTTGTAGGATCTTAAGCGACTGCTGCATCTGCTTGGAGAATACCAATCCTTGGGAAATTTTTTGTGATAACGACTGTTTCACTTATGCACTACTTGTTATAACTTGATAGTACTATTTGTAAGACTCCTGTCTATAATTTGTTTAACTATTATAAAGGTTACCGATCGGGAAGAATAGCAGCTATCTTAGCCCAATTTACCCCATGTATTACCGATAGGTAACATTTAACTTGCTTGACCTAACAAATCATGCTAATATTACCGTAAGGTAATATTACAATCATCCAATGCACTACACACCTAAGGAGATAGGGAAATTAATAAGAGATACCAGAAAAAGCCAAGGTATTACACAAAAGCAATTGTCTCTCGTTGCTGGCACCGGTATTCGCTTCATTATTGAACTAGAAAGAGGCAAAGAGACTTCTCACTTCGGAAAAGTGCTTTTAGTTTTACGAACTTTAGGAATTAAAATGAACTTTATAACACCAAAATAGGTTACTTATGAGCAAATCTTTGGATGTATATCTGAACCAGAACTTAGTCGGAAACCTTGTTCAAGATAAGCATGGGCAAATGACTTTCACCTACGCAAGTGAATGGCTTAGTAACCGACTTGCCACGCCATTATCACAATCTCTCCCCTTACAAAAAGAGAGCTTCAGGCAAAAACAGTGCAGGGGTTATTTTGCTGGCATTCTACCTGAAGAGAACAAAAGAGATCTCATCGCCCACAACTTAGGTATTAGTGCTAAAAATGATTTCGCCATGCTAGAACGGATAGGTGGAGAGTGCGCTGGAGCAGTAACCTTTATCAAAGCAGGTGAAAATCTCCCCACTCAAAGTACCGACTATCGCCTAGTAGATGATGAAGGATTACTTAAATTAATAGATACTTTGCCAACCCGCCCACTCATGGCTGGAATCGATGGTATAAGGCTTTCCTTAGCTGGGGCTCAAGATAAAATAGCTGTCCATGTGAAAGAGGGGAAAGTATCAATCCCACTTGGCGGAGCACCCACTACACATATACTTAAACCAGCAAATGAGAGATTTAAGGGAGTAGTTTTCAATGAGGCTTTCTGTTTAAATCTCGCATCGCTAATTGGAATCCCCGCCGCACGCGCCGATGTACATTCTCTACTTGGTAAAAACTATCTTCTTGTAGAAAGATACGACCGTAGATTTGTTGAAATTGACGTTCTAGAACGCCTACACCAAGAAGACTTTTGTCAAGCTTTGGGGATAGTGTCTGAAATGAAATACGAAACTGAAGGCGGACCTACTTTAAAAACGTGCTTTGATTTACTCCGTAGAATATCAAGTAAACCCGTGGTAGATCTTCAGCACTTACTTGATGCGGTCATCTTCAATTATTTAATTGGAAATAATGATGCTCACGGCAAGAATTTTTCCATACTTTATAATGGAGGAAGCGCGAGTTTCTCTCCATTATACGATACTTTAAGTACAGTTTACTATCAAGAATTGAGTCCCAACATGGCCATGAAAATTGGCGGTGAATTTCACTCTGAAAAAATCAATAAAATTCATTTCGAAAAGCTTGCCGAAGACGCAGGTCTTGCAAAACCAAGGGTAGTTGAAAGACTTAGCGAACTTGCAGAAAAAATCACTATCAACTTAGATAAAGTCCCTATCCGCAGCCAAACAACCAAAGAACTAACCCAACTTATCACAGGTAGATGCGAGCGAGTTTTAAAACTACTTTAAATCATTTGCATTGAGAAATTATTAGAAACAGTGTAAAAATACCCCATAAAGTATAAGATCATAGAATGAAATACGACATCACCAAAATACGAAACTTCGCAATAATTGCTCACATCGATCACGGAAAATCCACCCTAGCTGACCGGTTAATTGAGCTGTGCGGCGGCTTAGAGAAGCGCGAGATGACCGCCCAGGTTCTCGACTCCATGGACATTGAAAAGGAGCGTGGCATAACCATTAAAGCGCAAACCGTGCGCCTGCATTACACCTCCAAAGCTGGGGTTGAATATATATTCAACCTAATTGACACCCCTGGGCACGTAGATTTTGCTTACGAAGTAAGTAGATCGCTTGCAGCATGTGAAGGTTCAATATTAGTGGTGGATGCTAGCCAGGGCGTAGAAGCGCAAACACTGGCCAACGTTTATCAAGCAATTGATAACTCCCATGAAATCATTACCGTCCTCAACAAAGTAGATTTACCTGCTGCTGAACCAGAAAAAGTCAAAGAGCAAATTACTGAAGTAATTGGCCTAGATACTTCAAGCGCGGTAGAAATATCCGCCAAGTCCGGCCTAAACGTTGACCTAGTACTAGAAGCAATTGCTAACTCCCTGCCCGCTCCAGTTGGTGAAGTCGATAAGCCTTTAAAGGCGCTCCTGGTGGACTCGTGGTATGATCCATACCTAGGGGTGGTAATCTTAATTAGAGTTCTCGACGGCCTCATCCATAAAGGCATGAAGATTAAAATGATGGCAACTCACTCCGAGTATTCAGTGGAGTCAGTGGGAATTTTCACCCCTAAAAAAGTTAAAGTGGATGACCTTAAAGCTGGTGAAGTTGGCTTTATAACCGCCAACATCAAACAAGTAGCAGATTGCCAAGTCGGTGATACAATTACTGATGAGAAAAATCCGTGTGCGGCAGCACTATCTGGTTTCAAGCCATCACGCCCAGTAGTTTTCTGTGGACTCTACCCGGCAGATACTTCTGACTTCCAAAACTTTAAAGAAAGCCTTGGTAAATTAAGGCTAAACGATGCTAGCTTCGAGTTTGAGCCAGAAAGCTCCACTGCGCTTGGTTTTGGTTTTAGATGTGGCTTCTTAGGATTACTCCACCTAGAAATTGTTCAAGAACGCTTAGAGAGAGAATTCAACCTTGATCTCATCACCACCGCGCCGAGTGTAATTTATAAAATCCATCTCCGCGAAGGAACAATACTGGAACTCCATAACCCCGCTGACCTTCCTGATCCTACGCAAATTGAGTTTATGGAAGAACCGTGGATTAAGGCAACTATTTTTGTGCCCGACCAATACTTAGGGGCGGTGCTTGCCCTTTGTACGGATAAACGCGGCGAGCAAGTTTCCCTCAATTACGTTGGCAATCGGGTGATGTTAATCTATAAACTACCGCTAAATGAAATCGTTTACGATTTCTATGATCGCCTAAAATCTTGCTCCAAGGGCTATGCCAGCTTTGAATGGCAGATTGATGAATACCGCAAAAGTGAATTGGTAAAGGTAATGATATTAGTTAATACCGAGCCCGTCGATGCTCTAGCAATGATCCTTCACCGCGGGCGCGCTGAAAACAGAGGGCGCGAAGTCTGTGCCAGGCTTAAAGACCTTATACCTAAACATATGTTTGTCATACCGATTCAAGCGGCAATTGGCGGCAAAATTATTGCGCGCGAAACAATTAGCGCAATGCGCAAAGATGTAACATCTAAATGCTATGGTGGCGATATCAGCCGTAAACGAAAATTGCTAGATAAGCAAAAAGCTGGTAAAAAAAGAATGAGGCAGTTTGGTAAAGTTGAAATCCCACAATCTGCATTCATTGCTGCACTTAAGGTGGGAGATGGAGATAAATAATGAGTTTTACTGGAGTCGCCGTTCATTCGGGTAATGTTAAGCAAGGTTATGCTTTCGTTGCAATCAAAGGAGCAAAGCATAACGGTGAGAACTATATTAACGATGCAATTAAGAATGGGGCAACCCACATAATCGTTGCTGAAGACTCGGCAGTTACAACTGTAGAGGGTGCCGAATTAGTCCGTGTTCCAAAAATTCGCGAGTATTTGAGTGAAATTTGCGCGCAGGCTTACCCCCTCCAACCAGAATCAATTGTTGGCATAACCGGCACTAATGGTAAAACTTCTACGGCATTTTTCTACAAGCAAATTTGCACATTAAATAACTTTAAAAGCGCCTGCATTGGCACTCTTGGGGTGATTTCTGATATTGGTGAATTCCCGCATCGAGACGCTTTAACCTCGCCAGACGCACCAGAAATCCATGAGCTTTTAAACAAATTAGCTAAAAGCGGCATTCAACGCGCGGCACTTGAAGTTTCTAGTATTGGACTACACCAACATCGCCTCGATCATGTTCGCTTCAAGGCAGTTGCATTTACAAATTTCACCCAAGACCATTTGGATTATCATGGCACGATGGATGACTATTATGCCGCTAAAGCTAGGCTTTTTTCTGAGGTTATCGACACTAAAACCACTGTAGTACTAAACGCTGACATCCCCGTGTATGACAAGCTCGCAAAAATTTGTGCCGATCGTGGCATTCGCGTATACTCCTACGGCCATCAGGGTAAAGAGTTCCGCCTGATATCTAACGATTCAAAGATGTTAACCATTGACGTGATGGGAAGAAAATATACTACCCCTTATTATTTAGCTGCTGATTTCCAACTCCACAACACTCTATGTGCAGTTGCTTTGGCCTTTTGTACTGGTGTACAAGTCGACAAGGCTATTTACACATTAAAAGACCTCCATGCTGCTCCAGGAAGGATGGAGCGCATTGCCCGCTATAACGGCGCGCAGATCTTTATTGATTATGCCCACACCCCAGATGCTTTGGAAAAAGCGCTGCAAACTTTAAAGAAAGAAACTACTGGCAAATTGATACTAGTATTTGGTTGCGGTGGCGATCGCGATGCTTCAAAGCGTGTAATCATGGGAGCTATAGCAGAAAAATATGCTGATGTTGTTTTTGTAACCGATGATAATCCACGCACCGAAGTAGCCGCAAGTATTCGTAAGGAAATTATGGCAGGCTGCCCTAAAGCACGTGAAATTTTCCCCAGGGAAAACGCCATTGCCGCTGCGATGAATATCATTAGTCATAATGATATTTTGTTAGTTGCCGGCAAAGGTCACGAAAACTATCAAATTATCGGCGACACAAAAATTCACTTCAGTGATTACGAACAAATTATAAAGCATGTTAACTGAATTTAAAAAAGCCGCCGAACTACTACGCACAGGCAAACTAGTTTGCCTACCCACGGATACTCAATATGCCCTCACCTGCAATGCTTGTGATGAAGAAGCAGTTCAGTCTCTTATTGCAGCCAAAGGCCGCAAACCAAACCACCCGTTGCCAATTCTGGTTAAAGACTTAAACCAAGCACGAGAACACGCCGAATTCAACGAAAAAGCCCTGGAACTAGCCGCCAAATACTGGCCGGGAGCGTTAACTTTGGTGCTAAAACAAAAAAAGAGTTCCTCACTTGCCCCCGCAATTAACCAAGGCTTCACCACCATCGCTGTGCGCCAAAGTAAAGCAGTGGAAGCAATTCTGGCCGAAGTTGATTTCCCTATAGTCGGCACCTCCGCCAACATCTCGGGCGAGCCCACAATTATGAACCATGGTGAGCTCCAAAAAGCATTTGGCTCCCAAGTTTCCCTTATCATCCCTAACACACACCCACTTACCGACTTACCCTCAACTATACTAGATTTAACAAGCGGGGAAATTAAGGTGGTAAGAGAGGGGGCGCTTACAGACGCTATAAACACTTGATAGGTAGTACGTGTATAGACTTTGTAATTGGTATATACTCTCCAGCTAAACATATAACTCCACCTTCACCAACTTTTAAGCCTAGACTCTCAACTAAATTAAAATGTTTGATGTCTGCTTTGTTTGGCCTAGATGTTTTTTTAAACTCAAGTGGGTATACCGTCCCATCCTCTACTATCAATAAATCAATCTCTTTTTCATCCTTGTTACGATAATAATACAAAGGTTCACGCTTTCCATTATGCCAGTAGCTTTTTAAAATCTCTGTGAAAATAAAAGTCTCTAAAATTGCACCAGACATAGATCCAGATTCCAAAGTCTCTGGACTAGACCAACGAGTAAGATAAGAGGCAAGTCCCGTATCTAGAAAATATAATTTTGGTGCTTTGACAAATCGTTTAATAAGGTTGGTATAATATGGTTCAAGCAGATAAACCAAACCTGACGCTTCTAAAATTGACAGCCAGCTTTTAGCAGTTGCTGGTTTGATGCCTGCATCCCTAGCCATCTCTGACATATTTAGTAACTGTCCAGTGCGCGCTGCAGCAGAGCGCACGAATTTTAAAAACGAGCTTAAATCACCGATGTTTGCTAAATCACGTACATCTCTCTCTAAATAAGTTTGTACGTATGAGCTATAAAAGTAATCCATATCAGCTTTTTTATGCAAGCTAATTGCGGGGAAAGAACCACGCCAAATTATTTCATAAATACTCTGAAGTGATTGTGATTTTGCAGCTGCAAATCGCTTTTTAAGCTTCATTGCAGTTGGAACGAATGGTTCATCACCCGTCGTATTTGCATTCACTTCCCTAAGTGATAGCCCCAGCAAATTCAAAATGCCAACACGTCCTGCTAATGACTCAGAAACTCCTTTCATAAGATGAAATTGTTGTGAACCAGTGAGCCAAAAATCACCCGGCTTCTTGTGATTGTCGACGTAAATCTTTATATAGGGTAATAATTCAGGAGCATATTGCACTTCATCAATCATCACTGGTGGCTTAAACCGTTCTAAAAAGAGTTGCGGGTCTTCTTTGGCGAGTAATCTTAATTCACTATTATCTAACGTAACATACTTGCGATTTTTTTTAGATAAATTCTTAAGCAACGTTGTCTTCCCAACCTGCCTAGGGCCAGTAACTAGCAATACAGGAAATTGCTTTTCATTTTTTTTTATAAATTTTGCAAGAGTACGTGGTGAATACATTTTTCGTCCAATTTACATTCCCATTGTAAAATAGCCGCAATATTTATAAAAAGCAAGCCATGATTCAATTGAGAAACTGATATGGGACATCACAACTTTTTAAATTTGCACATAGCTGCCATATATGGTACATTTTTTAGGTTGAAATTCCCTAAGGAAAGACCGAAATGCAATTAAAATCAAATACCACCAGGACCGAAGACATGGAACAAGAATATGGCGCGCACTCAATTAAGGTATTAAAAGGGCTTGAAGGCGTTCAGAAACGCCCCGAAATGTACATCGGTAACACCGCCGATGGAACTGGCTTGCACCACATGGTCTATGAAGTAGTTGATAATGCGGTCGATGAATCCTTAGCTGGGCATTGTGATAAAATTCACGTAATTATTAATAAAAATGGCTCTGTCACTGTTCGCGATAACGGACGTGGCGTCCCTACTGACATCCATGAGGGTGAAGGTGTTTCAGCCGCTGAAGTAATCATGACGCAACTCCACGCTGGTGGTAAGTTCGATAGCAATTCCTATAAGGTCTCGGGCGGTCTTCACGGGGTTGGTGTATCGGTAGTGAATGCACTTTCTGAGTGGCTAGAATTAAAAGTTTGGAAACATGGCAAAACGCATTTTATGCGTTTTATTCATGGCGCTGCCGAAGCCCCGCTTAAAGAAATGGGCGCAGCTGAACCAGGTCAAAAAGGTACCGAAGTTACCTTCCTTCCGTCGCAAAGATACTTCCCGATAACTGAATTTGTATTCGATACTCTCGAGCATAGAATGCGCGAACTGGCGTTTTTGAACTCTGGTGTGTATATTGTACTAGAAGATCACCGTGAAGCGCCAATTAAATCAGAAATCATGCACTATGAAGGCGGTACAAAAGCTTTCGTTGAAGAATTAGATAAAAGTAAAAAAGCCATCCACGAAACCATTATGTTAAATGGCGAGCTGGATGACATCGTGGTCGACATTGCCATGCAATGGAACGACAGTTACCATGAAAACACACTGTGTTACACCAACAACATTCGCCAAAGAGACGGTGGCACCCACCTTGCAGGCTATCGTGCTGCACTTACGCGTACAGTTAACACCTATGCCAACTTAGCTGGCATTAATAAAAAAGAAAAAATCGACCTTACCGCCGACGACATGCGCGAAGGCCTAACTTGCGTCCTTTCAGTTAAAGTGCCTGATCCTAAATTTGCTTCCCAAACTAAAGACAAATTAGTTAACAATGAAGTTAGGACAGCAGTAGAAGGCGTAGTAAGTGAAAAACTCGGTAGTTGGTTTGAAACTCATCCTCAAGAAACCAAAGTTGTTCTTGGTAAAATAGTTGACGCTGCCTTCGCCCGCGAAGCTGCAAGAAAAGCTCGCGAGCTTTCCCGCAAGAAAACTGGCCTGGATATGTCCACTCTTCCAGGTAAACTTGCGAACTGCCAAGAAAAAAACCCTGAGCTCTGCGAATTAATCATCGTTGAGGGAGAATCAGCTGGTGGTTCTGCAAAACAAGGAAGGGATAGAAAAACCCAAGCGATTCTACCACTTAAAGGTAAAATCCTTAACGTTGAGCGCGCGCGCTTTGACAAAATGCTTAGCTCAGCCGAGATCGGCACACTTATCTCCGCTTTGGGAACGAGTATCGGTAATGAAGAATTCAACATCGAGAAACTTCGCTACCATAAAATCATTATTATGACCGATGCCGACGTCGACGGTTCCCACATTAGAACCCTATTACTAACATTTTTCTATCGCCACATGCCAGAGCTGATTAAAGCTGGTCATTTATACATCGCACAGCCACCACTATATAAAGTTAAAAAAGGCCAATCCGAAGTATATCTAAAAGATGAAGCTGCAATGCAAGAACACTTGATTTGCACCTCAGTTGAAGGTGTGGTTGTGACCATGAATGGTCAGCAACGCGCTAGCAACGATTTACTCGATATTTTCCGCCAAACCAATACGTTTGTCAACGAGGTGAGAGTTGCAGCAAAAGCTATTGCTCCAGAGATTCTAGAAATTTCCGCATTAGCTGGTTTGTTTGGAGAAAAAGGTAATGATCCGAGTAACCTCAAAGAAGTGGCAACTATTATGCTGAAGATCTTCACTAAAAATGAACAATCCGTTCAAGCCACTTGGACAATTGCAGAAATCAAGCATGGCTCAGTAACCCTAAAACGGGTCGAGCGTGGAGTTACCGAGGAATTCAAAGTAACGCGTGAAGATGTGACAGCATTTGAAGCCTCTAAACTTGAAAAACTTGCTAGCCAAATTCGCGAGTACTTTATTGACGGCGTTTCCGTCAAAAGGAAAGACGACGAGGATACTTGTAACACCCCTACCCAGTTCATTGACAACATGTTCAATGCCGTTAAAAAAGGGATGTCAGTTTCGCGCTTTAAAGGTCTTGGTGAAATGAACGCAGAACAACTATGGGATACTACCCTTAACCCCGATGTGAGAACTCTACTGCAAGTTAAGGTGGAAGACGCCACTCAAGCCGATGAAGTGTTCTCAACCCTTATGGGTGATGTGGTTGAACCCCGCCGTAAGTTCATTCAAGATAACGCACTAAAAGTACAAAACCTTGATGCTTGATGCTAGGGGAATTACGTGGTACAATTACGGTGTCAGCAATGACTATTGTGATAAACACTATTCGTAATAGATGTTTTGGACTCGGGGGCAGTACCCGACGCCTCCACCAATAAAAAAATGGGGGGCGACCTAGCTTCGACAGGCATTCAAAGGGATGGCTTTTACACGGTAAGATACCGCCGTAATGGATCAAAAACATAAATGCAAACGATAATTATGCATTCGCTACAGTAGCATCAAACGACAACTTCAGAGTTGCCGCAGCTGCATAACTTTAGCGCGGTTCGGGGGCTACCGGGCAACAGAAAGCCCCCACTTCTTATTTTTCAACATGATAGATATCATTTCACCTACAGAAGCACACTAGTGTGCTTACTTACTTGACACAGTTCCCACAACGCTACCAAGGTTAATCTAGCAAGTTACTTTGCGTCACCCAATGGCAACCCGCAAAAAACCTGGATACCTGCATCCGCTGGGGAACCAAGTTTAAAGCCTGTCGTCCTCGCGCAGGCGGGGACCCACCTTGTAAGTCGCATAAAAGCTGGATCTCCGCCTATGCGGAGATGACATTACCCTTGTTGAGAACGGGAGTAAAAAATACTTCTGTCATTGGCGTTAACGATTTATTAAAGTACATGACAAAACTTGAGGATTTGCCTTCTTGGCTACTCGCAAATAGTTTTTTAGCTCATCTAGCAGGCGTGGGTAAGCCTTGCAACCCGCATAAAAGCTGGATACCTGCCTGCGCAGGTAAACAAAAATCCCCCATTCTATCTACGGTAGTTCCCCTGCATCGGCAGGGGTCCATAGTGCGGCTTACATCAAAGGTGGCCCCCCGCCGCCGCGAGGACGACAAACTCAAAAAATGTCATTCCCACGCAGGTGGGAATCCAGGGCTACAATGCACATGAAAGGTGGATCTCCGCCTGAGCGGAGATGACAAAACTTAAAAACTTATGTTCAGTTCCCCTGCATCGGCAGGGGTCCACCTTGCAGCCAGCATAAAACCTGGATACCTGCCTGCGCAGGTAAACAAAAATCCCCCATTCTATCTACGGTAGTTCCCCTGCATCGGCAGGGGTCCATA